>DATMPQ010000301.1:0-7871 GCA_035567015.1 Chthoniobacterales bacterium
CGGACAAAGCAAGCAAACAGCCCTTGAACGTTCCCGGAGCGTGGTACGTGGACATGACCTGCACGATGTGTCGCACCTGTCTGGAAGAAGCGCCCAATCTTCTGAAGACGAATGAGGACGAAACGGCGGTTTACTTTCTCAGGCAGCCGGAAAACGATGCCGAAACTGCGGCTGCGCAACGCGCGATGGAAGTTTGTCCAACGCTGGCAATCGGCAACGATGGCTAACTCTGTAGCGGCGGTCTATGACCGTCGCACTAACAGATCGATGAAAGGGAAATTTTTACGACGCGCATCCGCCTTCGCGAACCTACGGCGAGATAGGTAGAGCGCCGCCACAAAAAAAAATGCCAGCCACGCCCGCTCCGCCGTACACGCGACAAAATCCATTTCCCGCAAAACTTGTCGTCAATCGTAGCCTCTGCGGCGAAGGCTCGAAAAAAGACACGCGTCATTTCGAGATCGATCTCACTGGGTGGGGATTAAATTACGAGGTCGGCGATTCGATGACGGTCTGGCCGACGAACGATCCCGCGCTGGTCGATGAACTCATCAAGACGATTGGTGCGCGCGGCGACGAAGAAGTGAAGGGACCCAATGGCCCAAAGACCTTGCGGGAGGTGTTGTTTCGCGATTGCCGCATCACACAGACAACGCCGAAGTTTTTGAAAACGATCGCCGAGCGCGCCGTCAACGGGGCGCCGTTATTAAGCGAACTTCTCAAACCGGAGCGAAAGCAAGACCTCGACACTTATCTCTGGGGCATGGAGGTGATCGATTTTCTGATCGAGCATCCGTCGATCAAATGGGTGGCGCAGGAATTCGTCGACACGCTCGCGAAATTGATGCCGCGTTTGTACTCGATCTCCTCGAGCCTGAAGGCGCACCGGGAGCAAGTGCATTTCACGATTGACGTGGTGCATTACGAAAGTCGCGGTCGAAAGCGCAAAGGCGTTTGCTCAACATTTCTGGCCGAGCGCGCGGAGAAAGCGCCGATCCCCGTTTTTCCAAACACTTCGAAGTTCCGGCTCCCGGAGGATGGCAATACGCCGATAATCATGGTGGGACCAGGAACCGGGATTGCGCCTTTCCGTGGGTATTTGCAGGAGCGAAGAGCAGTCGGCGCAAAAGGAAAGAATTGGCTCTTCTTCGGATCGCAGCACGAACACTGTAACTACTTTTACAAAGAAGAGCTAACCGAGCTTAAGCGCGATGGAGTTCTTACGCGACTAGATTGCGCCTGGTCGCGCGATCAAGCAGACAAGGCCTACGTGCAACACAAAATATTGAACTGTGCGACGGAGATTTGGAAGTGGATGGATGGCGAAGGCGCGCATTTTTTCGTGTGCGGCGATGCCCGACGCATGGCCAAGGATGTTGATGCCGCGCTGCGGAAAATCATTCAAGAACAAGGCGGCAAGAGCGAAGAGCAAACGAACGAATACGTTGAGAAACTGAAAAGCGATAAACGCTACAAGCGCGACGTCTATTGAGATTCGTTCTAGAGGCCGATCTCTTCGGCAGCGGGATGGTGGTTGACTAGACCCCGCCGCAAGTGACAGGGGCATGTACAATACCGGCGGACAAAAGAAACGACTCGATGGATATTTGCGACGATCGGATATCGCCGCTAAAAACTGACATGCCAGAAGCTGCTCTTTCACCAAAGCCGACAACGCCCGCGGTCCCATGGACACGCCAGAATCCGTTTCCCGGCAAACTGATCGTTAATCGGCGTTTGAGCGGCCCGGAATCGGAAAAGGACACGCGCCATTTCGAAATAGATCTCAGGGACTGGGGATTGAGCTTTGAAGTGGGCGACTCGGTGGCGGTTTATCCGACCAACGATCCCGAACTGGTCAATGAAATCATTCGGGCGATCGTTGCGAAGGGTGATGAACCTGTGCCCGCGGCAAAGACTCAAAAGAGCTTACGCGAAGCGCTTCTGCGGGATTATTCCATCACGCAAACGACGCCGAAATTTTTGAAAGCGATCACCCAACGCGCAAACTCTGCGCTGTTGTTGAAAGACCTACTTGAGCCAGAACGCAAAGAAGATTTGGGGCGATATCTTTGGGGCATGGAGGTGATTGATTTCTTGCTGGAGCATCCGTCGGCCAAGTTTAAGCCGGAAGAATTCGTTGTGCTGCTCAACAAGTTGCAGCCGCGGCTCTACTCAGTTGCGTCAAGTTTGCGCGTCTATCCCGATCAGGTGCATTTGATCGTGGACGTGGTCCGCTATGAAAGTCACGGCCGCCTGCGTAAAGGCGTGGCCTCGTCATTTCTGGCTGAACGCGCGGACAATGCTCCTGTCCCCGTTTATCCCAGCTTGGCAAAGCATTTTCATCTGCCGGAAAATCTCGACAGCCCCATCATCATGGTCGGACCCGGCACCGGCATCGCCCCTTTTCGTGCATATCTACAGGAGCGACAGGCTCTCGGCGCAAAAGGAAAAAACTGGCTCTTCTTCGGAGCACAGCGCGAGAAAAGCGACTACGCCTACAAAGAGGACTTCGATCGATTCAAGCGCGATGGTATTCTTACACGGCTCGATTGCGCCTGGTCACGCGATCAAGCCCACAAAGTTTACGTTCAGCACCGCATCCTGGAGAACGCGCCGGAAATCTGGAAATGGATCGACAGCGAAGGCGCACAGTTTTTTGTTTGCGGTGACGCACGGCGGATGGCGAAAGACGTCGATGCCGCGCTGCGCAGAATCGTTCAGGAACAGGGCGGCAAGAGCATAGATGCGGCGAACGAGTACGTCGAGAAGCTCAAGAGCGACAAACGTTACAAGCGCGACGTCTACTGAGATGGAATATTGAAGTGGTGGAGTGATGGGCTCCAAATTGACCGTTCAGCGCTCCATTACTCCAATACTCCAGCACTCCATCGCCCCGGCAATCAATCCTGCCTTTGCTTTCGCGATTTCGCTTCTGTGGCTGAGCGCACAGTTCGCATTCGCAGGCTTGGAAGAATATTCGGCGCTGGTCGTCGCCGATAAGGACGCAAGCGCTTCGCTTCCACGCAGCGCGATTCGCGTTACTTATCTGGGCGTAAACGGTTTTCAATTCCAAGCGGATGGTCACGCATTACTGGTCGATCCTTATTTTAGCCGCGTGAGTTTTTGGGGCGCGGCGTTCAATCGACCCATCGAGCCGAACCGAGCGCGCGTTGCTGATGGACTTGCGAATTTGCAACCGCGCGCGGATGCCGTGCTCGTAACGCACGCGCATTTCGATCATTTGCTCGACGTTCCCGCGGTGATGGAGCGGACACATGCGCCGCTCCTAGCTGGAGCGAGCGCGGTCAATCTGGCTCGCGCGCTCGGTGTTCCGCGAGATCAATGCCGGATCGTTCAACCCGGCTCGACCAAAACGATCGGACCGTGGACAATCCGCATTTTCGCCGCGCAACACGATCGACTGTTCGGTTTCGTTCCATTTCAAGGAAAAGCTGGCGCGCGGAGCAAGGCCCCCGCGAAACCGTCCGACTGGGTAGTGGGCGAAGCGCTCGCCTTCGTGATCGCAGCCGACGGAGAACGGATTTACATCGATTCGGGCGGTGTGCCCGGATATCCACCGGACGCAGCGATCGGACATGTCGATCTAGCCATCCTCGGCGCGGCCTTGCCCGACAGCCGTCAGCGATTCGCGGAAGTCGTTAGGCAATTACAACCGCGCTACATTTTCCCCAGTCATCAGGACGATTTTTTCCTTCCACTCAACCGCGGATTCATTTTCAACAAGTTGACGAACTTCCCGTATTTATTGCGGACCCATCAAGAAGCACACTTGCCCGGACGCTTGGTCCTTCTCGACTATTTCCAACCATGGACGCTGCGCTGACCGAGGAAAAAATGCGACCGCCAAGACGCCACGCGCTGATGGTCACCGCGCTTGCGCCAGTTATTCCACACATCCTCGGCAGTGTCTTCAACGTCTGGTACAACATGGTAATCATCGATCCATTGCTCCGCGCGACCGGTCTCAGGGATCGCTTCATCAACACGGTGATCGTTTGGAATGCCGTTGCCTATCCGATCGCAGTCGCCATTTGGGTGCGATTGATTTTCTCGTTGCGGCCCGCATTCCGGCGATTGCTGCGCGGTGAGACAATTGCACCCGAGCAACTCGATTTGTTTCGCCGGCGTCTGGTGAACTTGCCCTGGTCGGGCGCGGTCATTTCCAGCATTGCCTGGCTGCTCTGCATTCCCGTTTTCTTGATTTCGCTGTCGCTGGCGGGCCGGCCTCTTGGCGTGCAATTGTTCTGGCACCTGCCGATTTCGTTCGCGGTTTCTGGATTTATCGCGATCACGCAAAGTTTTTTTCTGATCGAGCTGGCGAGTCATTGGGGATTGTTCCCCATATTTTTTCAAAACGCGCGCGCCGATCGGCTCAAAGGAATCCGTCCCATCTCGCTGCGAACGCGCGGAATGATGTGGGCCATCTCGGCGGGCGTCTGTCCCATCGGCTCACTTTTGCTCTTGATCTTCGCGCCGCCGTCGCCCGGCACGAACCCGCAATGGTTCGGTCTTTTTGTCGGCACGATCGGCATCGCCTTCGGTCTCTGCTCGGCCATGTTAATTGGCCGCTCGGTTGCCCAGCCAGTCGACCAATTGCGGGCCGCGGCCCAAGCGGTCACAGAAGGCCGTCTCGATGTGCAAGTGCCTTTGCGGCGGGCCGACGAGTTTGGCGCGCTCATCGGCGAATTCAATCACATGATCACTGAACTGCGCGAGAAAGAGCGATTGCGCCGGACGTTTGGCGTGCACGTGGGACGAAAAGTCGCCGAGCAAATTCTGGCGCGCGATCCAGGAGTTGGCGGCACCGAGCAGGAAATCACGGTGATGTTTGTTGACATTCGTTCCTTCACCGCGCGCGCGGCACATCTCAAGCCGCATCAAGCTGTCGGTCTGCTGAACGAATTTCTGCGCGCCATGGTCGAAGTGGTCGAAGGCGAGCACGGCGGCATGATCAACAAATTTTTGGGCGATGGTTTCATGGCGCTTTTTGGGGTCGACAGTCAAAGTCACAATCACGCCGATAAAGCGCTTGCCGCGGGGCGTTCTTTGCAACGCCGCCTCGCGCGGCTCAATCTCGAACTCGCCCAACGCAGTGAAGCGCCCATTACCATCGGCATCGGTATCAACACCGGCCCTGCCATCGTGGGAAGCATCGGCTCGCCGGAACGGATGGAGTTCACGGTCATCGGAAACACGGTCAACGTCGCATCCCGCATCGAAGGATTGAACAAAATGCTCGACACCACGTTGCTCTTGAGCAAAGCAACACGGGATGCCCTGCAGCGCGCACCGACGCTGCAAGCCTTGCCGCCGCAACTGGTCAAGGGCGTTGATAAACCGGTGGAAATTTTTACGCTAGCGAGCTGAGCATGTTTCTTAACCTGGCCAGCAACCCAATAAACAAAACAGTGCAGCTCGCAACTACAACTACTCCGCCGCAAACAAGCCACCACGGCCGATAACTGAGAACAAGCCGTCCATGCGATCCCGCCGGCACTTCCGCGACTGGAATTAATCCGCGGTAAGAATCTACTGCGAGTTTCTTGCTGCCGAGCCGCGCCTCATAACCGCGGAAGAATGGTCGCGAAAAAGTTAGCAATGCCGGGCGACCGTCGGCCGGTACACCGACATCTACCTCCACGCGATTTCGCGAATCATCGATCCCCGAAACCGTCGCAGACCCAAATTGCTCGTTCGGCCGGGAATCGATCGAAGTCACGGAGCGCACTCGCGGCAACGCCTCGCCGCGCCTGTGATAAACGCGACCTTCATCCGTTGATGCAACAAGCTTCCATTCGGGACCTGGCTTGGGCTCGACCTCGACCTCTCGGGCCACAACGATTCCATCCACGCCCAGCTCCGTTAACTCACCACGCGGTCCCGCTTGCTCTTCCAGCAGATATTTTCCCGTATTCGGATCGATTTCTCCATGGATCGCGAACCCGAATGCGCGCGCGACCCCAGCCGGGAGAATCGGGCTGTAGCCGTTGATGAAGCGCAGTCCGGCCCACATCGACGTGCTGCCGGGCCGCACGATTTGTCCGACCGGTTCCGGTTTCTTTTCAATGCGATAGCTCAGTTCCGGCGCTGGATAGATGCTCAAGTAAAGGCGCTGCGGATCGAGCGGCGCCGCTTCCGTCAGTTTTTGATCGAGATTGTATTTCGGCACACCGCAGTTTGGCGGAATACAAAGATAGGTTGCGAGCAATGCGACAAACGTTACGCCAGCCGGCATCCAGTTGCGAACCAGTTGGCGATTTCGCAAGAAATGCTCGGCGAACATCCAAATCGCAGCGAGCGCTAGAAAAATCCAAATAAAGGGAAAAGCATAAGCTCCGCCCGTGTGGAAAATCGACATCGCGATCGCAATCGCGACAACAAGGACGAACGCGAGGAAGCCCGGACGCGCAAAAAGTGATTTTAGATCTGGTGTGCCGGAAAGATTTTGCAGTGCTTCCGCCGCACAGAGCGCGAGGATCAAATGGAAGAATGGCAGCCAGCGAAAACTCCAGCGAAACACATTCGCGCTCGGCAGCATCGAGATGAGGAGCACGAGAACAAGCAAACCGAGTTCCCAACGAAGTTTTTTAAAAAGCAATTTCGATTGCAGCAAACGACTGAGCAACGCCACCGGAGGCACCAGACCGCCCGCCAACTCGGTCGCGGTGTGCGGAAGATATTGGGTAGAGAAATTTGCCCAGTTCACCGTCCAGCAAGGCAGAATAAATCCGGGTAATGCCGCAGCCGGAACGATCCATTGCCAATGTGTCGATGATGGTTGTAACTCGCGCGCTGAACCGTGGACGTAATCAAAAATTGCCAGCCATGCTGGCGCCGAAAGGGCGAAGCCGAGAAGCGTACCAAAACAGAGTGGCAAGATCGACGACATGTTTCGCGTTTGGCCTAACGACTTGATCGAGAGCCACCCGATCAAGACAACGAGCATCAGGACGGTGTAAGGAAAGCCACCGGTGACGACAAGATAGACAAACGGTGCCGGCCACAGAAATTTACAACCCTGATTATCGCGGGGTTGACGGTCCAAGGCGCGCTCCGCTCCCCACCAGGCCCACGGCAGCCAGGCGAACGCGCCGAGCGCGCCAAACCAATCGGTCGCACCCCAACAAATGATCCAGCCGTTCAACGCGGCAACGAGTGCAACGAAGATCGACAATGGCATGGAAAGCCTGCGATTGCGCGCGAGCACAAATGCGCCGACCGCCAGAACGAAAAGATGACTGATGGAAAGTGCAGCAGCCTGTTGTGAAAACGTTAATGGGAATTTCCAAATGAGAACGACGGCAGCGTTCACAAAAATGGAGAACGTCCCGTACTGAAATTCGCCGACGAGATTGCCGCAAACCCAGGAATACGGGCTCAAAAGCGGCAGATGACCTTCGCTCCAACTGCGGGCGACATCGGCGAACACCGGCAGAATCGACAATGCGTAATCGTCGTTCCAAAACAGGAGCGGATCGTGCCAGAGAAGAAGGAAGCAGAAACCGATGACGATTAATCCGGCCGCCAGCGCACCTAACAAGTTCGAACGCCTGGAGCTTGGCCGGGGCATTCAAGAAAGCAAACGTCCAACGCCCAACACCGAACGTGCAACGCTCAACTTGCTTCTGGATTGGACGTTGAATGTTGGACGTTGAGCGTTGAGCGTTTTCTGCATCTAAAGAACAACCGGCTTGCCCTCGGTCATAAGGAGAACTTTCTCCTCGATGCCATACGCGCGGGCGCAGGCGAGCAATCGTTCCGGCGGTTCGAGGAGCGGTTCGAAGCCAAGGCGAAAGGTCCCATAATGCATCGGCACCATGGTTTTCGCGCGCAGTTGCAGAAACGCC
>DATMPQ010000302.1:0-11020 GCA_035567015.1 Chthoniobacterales bacterium
CAAAGCGCCGTGGAATGCCGGCGCGATTCAACGTGGGGTGGGCGCGGGGTTCGTCATCGATGGATCGCGCATCATGACCAATGCGCACGTGGTGAGCAACAGCCGCTACATCACGGTGGAGCGCGAGGGCGATCCGAATAAATATCGGGCGACGGTGCTATTCGTAGCGCACGATTGCGACCTGGCGCTCATCACCGTATCGGCGCCGGATTTTTTCAAGAACATGACGCCGCTGAAATTCGGCGGAATTCCTGAACTGGAATCGACCGTCTCGGCCTACGGTTATCCGATTGGCGGCGAGCGCATGTCGGTTACCGCTGGCATCGTCTCCCGCATCGACTTCCAGATTTACACCCATTCGTCGGTTGACTCGCACCTGGCGATTCAGATCAGCGCTCAGATCAATCCTGGAAACAGTGGCGGCCCGGTCATGCAGAATGGCAAGGTAATTGGCGTGGCATTCCAAGGTTACAGCGGTGACGTCGCGCAGGGGGTCGCTTACATGGTGCCGACTCCGGTGATCCGCCGCTTTTTAAAAGACATCGCGGACGGGCATTACAATGGGTATGTCGACCTCGCGATCACCTACTCGAAATTGCAAAACCCGGCGCAACGAAAATTCCTCGGCTTGAAGGATGACGGTCGCGGGGTGCTCGTAACCACGGTGGTGGCGGCGGGACCGTGCGCGAAAATTCTTCGCGAAGGCGACGTGCTGCTGGCGATGGACGATCACCCGATCGCGAGCGATTCGAATGTCGAACTGGAAGGCGAGCGCGTCGAATTTCCGGAAGTGGTCGAGCGAAAATTCAAGGGCGACAAGGTGAAGCTCAACATCCGGCGCGACAAACAGCCGATGACGGTGACTGTCCAGTTGAACGCAGTGTGGCCGTACTTGATTCAAGGTCATAGGTACGATGTTCGGCCGCGCTACGTCGTTTATGGCGGGCTGCTTTTCCAGCCGTTAAATCTCGATTTGATCGACGCCTATCAGCCGACTGATCTGCGGATTCGCCATTTCTTCGATTATTTCGTGGTCGAGCAAATTTATCTCGAGCATCCGGACGTAATTGTTCTGACAAACATTCTACCGGACCCGATCAATACTTATCTGACGGCGTATCGCGGGGGAATTGTCGATGAAATCAACGGCAAAAAAATCCATACGCTGGAGGACCTGGCAAAAACGTTTTCAGAAACATCGGACCGTTTTGTCGTCAAGATGATCGGCGAAGGACCCCCGCTGGTGCTCGATCCGAAACAGGTGGAAGCGGCCCGCGAGCGAATCAAGATGCGTTACAACGTGATGAAAGAGCAGAATCTCGAGGAACAGCCGGCCGCGAAGACGGCTCAAGATCAGAACAAAATTTAAGATGCGAAGAATCCATTGCGTTATTTTGGTTTTTCTATTCGCAGCGATGGCGCCGGTCTTCGCCAAGAAAGAACCGGCGGTCCCTGCGCCTGCCGCCGCTGAGAAGCAACTCTCGCTCGTGCGGGTCAATGTCACCGGCCAGCCTTACGATTACTTCAGGCCCTGGCAAAAGAAGGCCCCTTTTTCCAAGCGCGCACTTGGCGCGGTTTTGCCGCAGGGCCGCGTGCTGGTGACGGCGGACCTCGTTGCAAACGAAAATTACGTCGAACTAGAGCGGGCCGAGTCCGGAGAAAAGATCGCTGCCAAAGTCAAGGTGGTCGATTACGAAGCGAACTTGGCGCTGCTGGAGCCGCTCGAGAAAAAATTCCTTGATGGTCTCAGCCCGCTCGAGCTCGCCCTCGATACCGTGGTGGGGGATCGACTCGCGGCCTGGCAACTTGAACCGACGGGAGCGCTCGTTGTGACGGAAGGCTTGGTGACAACGGTGCAAATGATGCATTACCCAATGGATGTCGGGCAGTTTCTCACCTATCGCATGAGCATTGCGATGCAGTACCGCGAGAACAGTTACACCGTCCCCCTGGTCAAAAACAACAAGCTGGCCGGACTGTTGCTTCGCTACGATTCACGCTCGCAATTGCTCGACGCGATTCCCGCGCCCATCATCACACATTTTTTGAAGGACGTGCAAACCGAGCACTATCGCGGTTTTCCTTCCGTCGGTTTTTCATTTTTCCCGACGCGCGATCCACAATTGCGGAGCTTCGCCGGTGAAACGGGCAAGCCGGCGGGAGTTTATGTAACGAGTGTCGAACCAAACATGCCCGCAGCAAAAGCGGGACTGCAAGTGGGTGACATTGTAACGGCGATTGACAACAACGAGATCGATCAGAACGGCAACTATGTCGATCCTCTTTATGGCAAAATCGAATTCACTAACCTAATAACTTCGCGTACCTATGCCGGCGACGCCCTTGCGCTGAAAATCCAACGCGACGGCAAACCGATGCAATTGAATGTCACGCTCGAGCATCGATCAACGCAGGATTACGTCATCCCGCCGTACAATCTCGATCAACCGCCGGCCTATTATGTCCTGGGCGGCTTAATCTTTCAGGAGTTATCGCGCCAATATTTAAAGGAATGGGGTGGAAACTGGCTCAGGGAAGCGCCACAGCGACTTGTTTATCTCGACCATTTCCAGTCCGAACTCTTTCCGGCCAGTCATCGCCGCATCGTGATCTTGAGCCAGGTCCTTCCGGCCAACAACACCATCGGCTACGAAGATTTCGCTTATTTGACCGTCACGAAAGTGAACGGGAAAGAAATCAACTCGTTAGGCGATCTGGCTGAAGCCGTACAACATCCCATCAACGAATTCATTAAAATCGAAACCGAGGAAGACCCGAAGCAGATCGAGCTGGAAGCGGCCCAAGTGGCGGCGGAAGCTCCCGCCCTCCAGGAGAGTTACGGAATCCCTTCGCTCCAACGATTGGAATAGAGCGGGAGATAATTTCCGCACTGCGAAACTGCCGCAGCTAGCATTTCTTTCCGGCTAACGCCGGCAATGCTCAACGTTCGATCGCCCCGTCGTCCGCTGGGCTACTCCGTGAAAGAGGACGTGCGGTCAGAAACTTGGCGACTTCTTCGTTGTAAGTCTTGAATGGATCGCCCATCACGAGAAAATCGCGGCTGTCGCAGGCAATGGAATCCCAATTAATGACGTAGGATTGATTGCGCTGTTGAAAAGAGGCAACCGCACGAGCGCGACCCGAGGCGCGGGTATTGGAAGGAGGAGTGCGTGTCGCGTCCGACCGTCGCACGCTGTTGTTCCATTCACCGATTCGCTTGCCCGGTGTAACGCCGAAGAACAATCCCCGGGCCGGGTCGATATTGTGATATTCGAGGTCGACACTTTGCAGCCACGGATCGTCCCAGGTTAATCCTTCCGATTCGATGAATGTCTCAAGCAGCCATTTCTTGGTGATCCAATCGACCCCGCCGATGAGTGACTGAGGGTTTTGCTCGAGCGCCTCGAGGACAAAGCTCCAGCTTTCCAGCAGCCAATCGGTCTCCGCCCCGAAAGCTTTCGGGGCTGTCTCACGCAGATGCTTTTGCGCCAGGTCGTAGAATTGCCACTGCACATCGAGTGCACCGATCGTTTTGCCGTTTTCAAGATCGACAATCCAACGCCCGGTGGAGTCGCGCGAAATGTCGCGCGTGCTCTGGACCGCATCGGTTAGGACAAGATTTCGTGGTAATCGGCCTTCTTCCAGAAGCGACAGAACACAAGCCGTCGTACCGATTTTCAGCGCGGTGGCGAACGGGCTCATGTTGGAATCGCCGATGAGCAAATGCAGGCGCCGATACTTCCGGTAATCGGCCAGCGGTTCATCCCGCGCGTTGATAATAGCGCGATTGAACTGCACCCACTGATAGATGTCGTTTACGATATGATCGGCACGCTGGCTGAGTTGAAAATTGACCTGCTTCTCTTGTGGCGGCGGCTCAAAATCGAAAGCCAACGGATTGGCTTGGCCAACACGGCCCGCGCCGGTGAAGACTTGTCTTGTTGCCAGAAAAGTGAGCAGCGTTCCAAGAATCGGCGGCGTGAATTGCGCCTCTCGTTTCATCAAGTAATTCTCGTGGCAACCAAAAGTGGCGCCGGTGTGATGATCCACGTTGTTCTTGATAAAAGAGACGCGGCTGGCCGCGCCCAAGGCGGCCAGAGACGATTGGAGCAAGTCGTCACCGGCCAGGTCGTAAGCAACGAGATCGCGGAGATGCAAACATTCCGGTGATGCGTACTCGATGTGACCCATATCGAGATAGAGCCGCCCGCCATTGAGAAGGAAGCCTCCGTTACCCGGCGGTTCCTCGTAGTCGCGGTAGTGTAGATCGATCGTTCCAGCCTGAGCGCTTCGAAAAAGGTAATTTTTAACCTTGGCCGGCCAGACTTCGGAATTAACGTGTGGCTCCTCTTCGCTGAGCAGGCAGCCGTATTCGGTTTCTATTCCAACAATCCGATCCATTGCGTCAATTAGCGATTCAGTGAAGTAACGATTGAAATTTAATCACTGAATCGCTAAATCTCTAAGTCTATTTCACAGCCTTGAAAGAACTCGGAAAAAAGCCCAAAACTGGCTTGTCCATGAGTAACTCAGGTCTCCGCAGCCCGTTTGTGAAGGTAGGCGGAGTAGTCTACTTCGCTCGAATGCTAGACAAAATTCGGGCCCATGACAAAGGTGAGTTGGCGGCAGATTATCAGGCCAATCTCGGGAGAGGCTTTGACGCGAGTTGCATCACGTTTTTACGAATCGACTACAATCAACTGGTCGAACGCGTGAAAAAGGGCGGAACCGACGAAGAAATTCTCCATTGGTGTTTCAGTGCCGGACGGCAGCCAGCCGAAGATCAGATTTATGTGTGGAATGAATTTATGCGCAAGCGAGGCTGGAATGACGAAATCTCTGGGATGCTCGAACGCCGAAAAAAAGAAGCCGGCATGGCTGACCGCTCGGAAATCGAAACGATGTTCGCCTTTATCGATGCGGATGAAGGGCGCTCGTTAGTCGTCAATCAAGAATAGAGCGTTTCTGTCAAACGCCGCCAGCAAGATCGCGGACCTATGGCGCCGCCGATGGCGCGACGACATTGTGTGATGGTGGTGGTGGCGGTTGGGTCCGCCAATCAATAAATTTCCAAATCGCAATCACGACTAGAATTACAACCGCTGTTGCAATCCACAATCGAGTGGTCGATGTGCGCCGCGCGTCGTCCGACGCAGTTTGTCTCGGCCTTTCTTCCACTTGTCACCTGTCGCCAATCACTCGCTCCTCTGCCTATTCAGCCAGGGTGTCGATTCGTTCCGCGAGGGAGAAATCCAGCTCAGTCAAACCGCCTTTGCTGTGCGTCGAAAGAACCAGGCGCACTTTGTTGTAGCGGATATCGATATCGGGATGATGCTCTTCGTCCTCGGCGACTTCGGCCACGGAATTCACAAAATCGATGGCGTCGGCAAAATCATCGAACTCAAAGCTCCGTTCGATATGCTTCTTTTCCAGCTCCCACTCGGGAATCTTTTTCATGCGGTCCTTCAACTCCGCCGCTTTCATCAAGTCAGCCATAACGGGACAACGAGTAACACCCGAAATTTGTTTTGCAATGCCGAAATCATGGGGCTTCCTCCGGTGTTGAACTATATCTGGCGCCGGTGACGCCGGCCTGCGTTCAGTGGCCGCAGCTGTACCTAAAGGTCGAGAATCCGGCGAAGATTCTTCGCCGAATCGAAGATTTCCACCGCGCAGTTGCGCGCCTGCTTCGAGAGCTTCGCCCAATCCCGCAGCACTTCTTTCACTGCTGTTTCCCCTTCGTGGGCGTCGCGGACAAAACGGAATCCGCTCTCCCGCGGCAGATATTCTTCTGCACCGGTGTCCTCCGTGATCACCGGCCGTCCGAGGGCAAGAAACGCAGCTGCCCGGTCGCTTAGCCAACCGGTCCGCCACGCCACGTCCACGCCTTTGATTGCGGTGAATTCGGCGAGAGCGCCGGCCATGTATCGCCGGTAAGCGCTCGGCGTCCGCGCGACGCGGTGCGGATCGACAACGTGCCAGCCGAGCGCTCTCAGGCGCGTTTTCTCCGGATCGTCCGCGTTAATATTCATCGCCAGCTCAAAACGCGCTTCCGGGATGTGCTTTGGCAAGTTGAGATAAGGTTCAAACGCGATTTTTTTTGAAAGATCGGGAAATGTTCCGTTAACTTCCACGCTCCCGCCCCAATACCATTGACCGATCGTGGTGAATCTCGGTGCGAGCGGGCGGCGCGCTGGTCTGTACAATTTCGTGTCGGCCAGCGGGTAAAACGTCTTCCAGTTCAGCCCCGATTGCGGCAGGCGGCAATCACGCCCGTGCACATTCAGTCCGATGGTCCAAAACTCATGATGATGCGATTGCCCCAGTTCCATCTTCGTCATCCAGTAAAAAATTTCGCTCGGATCGAGATCGCAAAAAATTCGCCGCTCGAATTGCAGTAGCAGCGGCGGGTGAATCGAATAACTGAGATTGAGAAGCGCATTTGGACCCGCCAGACGATCGATCAATTCCCGTCTCGAAATGCCGATGCAACGCATCTCGTTGAGATCGTGCGCATCGCTTGCAGATTTTTGAAAAAGCAAAGAATAACGGCCGCCGAGCCCGTGTTCACGCAGCCTTCGTCGGAAATTGTCGATCTTAGCTTGGTCGGCACGCGGATCGTTTGTTGTCGGTAGCAACTCCAGCCAAATGGCGTCGACCTTTAATCTGCGCAGTCCGAGCATCCATTGCAGCGGCACGGAAAAGTTGCCGCCGCCATCGCGATATTTCGCCGCAAACCCGCAGCCGAGGAAAACCGTCACGCGACAATGAAATACAAAAACAAACGCTCAACGTCCAACTTTCAACTTCCAACGTTCAATGTAGGGCCTCTTCTGATTTCGACGTTGAACGTTGAACGTTGAATGTTTTCTTCCGCTGCTGAATTGACGTCCGCTCCTTCCTCCGCAAATTAGGCTGCTCTCGGCGCCCGTAGCTCAACTGGATAGAGCATCTGACTACGGATCAGAAGGTTTGAAGTTCGAATCTTCACGGGCGCGCTTCTAATTATCAACGATTTACGTGTTATGGGCGTGAGAGATTTTGTCCGCTAGTCGATGTGCCCGCGCGCTCGGATCGGTTGTTAGAGGAAAGATCGAGGATCAGCGTGATGAACTCTGGATCCCCGTTATTCTCACGGAGCGACTTAACGGCATCCTCATTCAAGAACTTTTGATGATAATGGGTCAAGCTGGTAGGTGTCACGCCCCCGGCATTCGTCCATTTCACGTTGTCGATCGATGTCTGCCATGCCCTCACCGAGCATTTCCCGGCATTCACGTCTTGCGGATCAGCATCATCAACCGCGAGTTTCGCGACCCATTCGCCGTCCGCCTCTTTAATTCGAACGGACTTATCGTCTAAGGCGCGAAGCTCGGCCGTCGGCTCAAACCATGTGGGCTGATCAGATAATGGTGGATTCATGAGCCGCCCGTCACCAGTCGCGAGCTTTTTCTAGAAGAGAACACAGATCATTGCAATCGACCGGCTTCGTTAGATGATAATCGAATCCGGTTACTCCCGGCTCGTCGACATTGGACGGATACGGGTAGCCCGACATGGCGATGCTCAACGCGCGAATCCCTTGACGCCGAGCTTCACTGATGAGCGTGTAGCCCGTGCCATCGGGAAGGGCGATGTCGGCGATGATGGCATCGAATTGCTGCTTGTTCAAAAGATCGATTCCGGTTCGTAAATCTCCCGCTGCGGCAACTTCATAGTCGCGGCCGGTTAAATACCGTTTAAGCGTCTCACGGCTATCCGGATTGTCTTCGACAATCAAAACTTGCATTGCCTGCGGCGAACTCCGGGCGCGGGGTAGCTTTCGTAAAAATCGTACGAACCGTTTTCCGAAGGTGTGAATCAAAACACTGGCAACGGCGCCGACCACAAACGCACAAAGCAGCAGTGGCACGGCGACATAGACGAGCTCATGGATAAATGAATCGAATGATGAAGAGGTCATCAGGACTGGTTTGAGAGATTTTAAACCCCGGTCGAGGCGTCGCCCTCACGGACACGGCTTTCTTTGAGAAGAGAGCAGATATGGTCGCAATTGACCGGTTTCGATAAGTGATAATGGAATCCAGTCGCTCCCGGCTCATTGACATCGGCCGGAGACGGGTAGCCTGACATGGCGATGCTCAAGGCGCGAATCCCTCGCCGCCGAACTTCACTGATGAGCGCGTAGCCCGTGCCATCGGGAAGGGCGATGTCGGCGATGATGGCATCGAATTGCTGCTTGTTCAAAAGATCGATTCCGTTTCGTAGATCTCCCGCTGTGGTGACGTCGTAATTGCGTCGGGTTAAACACCGTTCAAGTTGCTCGCGGGTATCCGTATGGTCTTCGACAATTAAAACGTGCATCGTCTTGAGGTGCCTCTGCACTCGAATCCGGATGTGATTCCTATTTGCCCCGACCGGCGGACGCTCGATGATCGGCGCGAGTCGAAGTAGCAACCGGGCCCGACATAGTGGATCATCTTCGACCGGCAGAACCTCTACGGTCTGCTTCGCTCCCTTGCTTACTCGCTCCCTCGAAGAGCTGTGACACCGAAAGTTCCAAAGCGCGGGCGAGTTTCTCGACGCTATCCAGGGACGGATTCCGCACTCCTCGTTCTATATCGGAGACATAGGTCCGATGAAGACCGGCGCGGTGAGCGAGTTCCTCCTGCGAGATGCCCAGCGAGGCTCGTTGCGTTTTGATGGTCATGCCTAGCAGGGTCTTCAAATCAGTCGTCGCCATAATTTTGCGACATCTTAACGGGACGCACCACAGACGATGAGTGACAGTGGACGATCGTCGACAAACGCACGGGGATATGAATTTTCAGTCGCGACTCGGATCCTTGGAAACCGAAGTTCGTGAAAATCCTCGTGACGCTGAAGATCGTTGAACAGCCTCTCCACTTTCACGGAACACAATCGACATATTGTGTTCCCAACCGCCATTAGGGAAAACCTTAGAGTGGCTTTCGTTGGCGCCCGCTGGTTCGCTAATCTTCCGGCGAAACCAGCCCGGTGCGAATCGCAAATCGCACCAACCCGGCGACATTATGAATCTTCAATCGGCGCATCAATTGCAAGCGATGAGCCTCAACTGTCTTGACGCTGATCCCCAGCAAATCCGCGATTTGCTTTGTATTCTGTCCTTTTGCTACAAGCTGCAATATTTCGCGCTGCCGAAACGTGAGCTGCTCCAGCTCCGGACTCGTGGTTCGTCTGGCTTCTCTCTTCGCCGACTCGATGTCGGCTATCTCAACTCGCTTCCAAGCGCCTTTTCGCACTGTGAGGGCGAATTGATGTGTCCGCGCCGCATCGAGAATATCCTCGGCGCCCGCAAGTCTGAGCGGAAAAGTGCAGGCCACAATCACTGGCTCGCGCGCGAGCTGGCCATCGAGTTTGTGTTCGTATTCGCGAAAGCTCTGCGCGCGCAGATTGTTTCGCATCCAGGTCGGACTGCCAGTCAGTCGCGCGCCGCTAAATCCGCTGTTCACTGCCTGGTTAACCTTTTGGCGAATCCGAGCGATCGCCTTAGGAATGTCGATCGCTCGACCGGTCAGAAACCATTTCTCATACTGCACGATTTCAATGTTCCCATTCTTTAACAACCGGTCGAAGTCAGGGAGAGCTTCGTGTAAAACCGCCTTTGCCTCGCTGATCGTTAGCAATTCGGAGCTTGCGACGATCCAGAGGCAGAACTCGTTGGCTTGCAACCCAGCTTCGAAGAACGGCACGACAATTTCGAGCAGGTCCCTTTTGGTTTCGTAAAAGATGCTGAAATGCGTGCCCCACGGGACGTCTCCGACCGCCGAAAGCCCTGTGTTACGGAGCGTCTGCGATTGGTTCCTGGAACGACGCGGCGCCTCTCGCTTCGCCGCATGCCTATGAAATACGCTTCCGCTGGCCAGGCCCGGCCGGTGGAGCCGCGACGCGGATTTTGGGCTCTTTGTGGCATTGCTCTGGATGGCTTGCAACTCAATCATCGGTAAATATCTGGTCCATTTCTGGAGCGATTTCGCGCCCATTCATAGCACTTTCAGAGAGGCACTCTCGATGTAAGAGCGCTTGGATGCCACGGCCCTTTCGTAGTATTTTTCGGTCAGGCGAATGGGAGATCTCTCTTTTACCTAGTTCTCGCTACAAAGGCGTATTGGCCGAGCTCCGTAATCATAATATGGCAAGCGTGAACGATGGCACAAAGGTGGGCAACCTTTCCGTCTCCATGGATGTGCTAGGCCGTTGAATGCTAATGGTTGTGAACCAGATTTACGCGAGGGTAACCCACCCGAAAGGCAACATCACCAAACTATGAGCACGAGCATCCGAAATCATTTACCCGGCACGATTGAGCAGATTGTATCTGACAAGGTCGTCTCAGAGATTCAGTTCGCCCGGTTGTAAGATCAACAATTTGTCGCAGCGACAGCGCTTTGCTTACGTTGAGACCTCAAACTGGCTCATCAGTTTGAAGGTCTCGTAGCGCTCGTTGATTTGGTCCATCGACAGATGGCGCAAGCGCTCCAGACTAAAAGCTTCCACACAGAAACTCGCCAGCACGCTACCATAGATCATCGCTTTGCGCAGATCAGTAAAGTGAACGGTGCTTACCGTGCCTGCGAGATATCCGGCGATGCCGCCGGCGAAGGTGTCCCCTGCTCCAGTCGGATCGTGAATATCTTCCAGCGGATAGGCACCGCAGCTGAAAAATTCATCTTCGCCAAAAAGCAACGCGCCGTGCTCGCCTTTTTTGATCGCGACATAACGCGGGCCGAATTTGCGAATCTGCCGGCCCGCCTTGATCAAGCTTGTCTCCTTCGTCATTTCACGCGCTTCGCTGTCGTTGAGAATGAGAAGATCGATCTGCGGAAGCAAGGCATCCAAATCGGCGCGCGTTGTCTCAATCCAAAGATCCATCGTGTCGGCAAGGACAAAGCGCGGCCGCTCCATCTGATTTAGAACGTGCGCTTGCAATGATGGCGCGATGTTGGCCAACAAAACAAAATCGGTTTTGCGATAAGAC
>DATMPQ010000303.1:0-4219 GCA_035567015.1 Chthoniobacterales bacterium
TCCTGGGCCGCCGTTTTTCGGTATTCACCCGCCGCCGGGATGATGAACATCGCTCCAAGCACCGCACCGATTACGACGAAGCGCGGCGCCTGTTTTCCTCTCAAGAAGAAAAGACTCATTCCGAGCGAGATGAGAAAAAGCGCGGTAGGTTCACGTCGGCCGTAAAAGATCGCAGCTTGGAGAGGAATCCAAGCCGCGACGGCCGACATTGCCCAGGCAAAGACGCTCCGCGTCTTTAGTGCACAGTAGAAACAGATCGCAAAACCGGGATAGGCCAAACCACCGAAGAAGAGATAAATCGTTCCGATGCCGGTGAGCGAGCTGGTGATATCGTCTTCGGGAAGCGTTCCGAACTTGTAAGTAAAATAGTAGCCAACGAGCACAAGCACGATTCCGCCGTGGAGGAAGCGCGACGTGCTCACAGGAACATTCAGTTTCTGCAAAAAACCTGCATGTGCGCGGGGCAGATAGCCCAACCAGCAAGCGGCCAGGCAAAGGCAGCACATGAGGAGCGTGCTCTCCAGGTATAGGCCGCCCCACTCATTTCTGTAGAGTGCGTATGCCTGAGGAAGAACGAACGCGATAAATGTTCCCGCCATGAAGTACGGGAATTCGTAAATTAATCGTGGTCGCACCACGCTAGCGGCAAACAGCAGCACACAGGCAACAACCAAAGGGACGAAGTAAAGAAACATCCTTCCTCCAAGCGGCCTAGCTCAAAGCGCGGACCTAAGTGAATATCGTGTCATTTCAACTCGGTTGGACACGACGCGCGCAATCGATGAACATCTCTCGATACTGCGGCGCCAGCACTGGCCAGCTAAACCGTCGCCGAACACCTTCTCGTCGCTCGGCCGCAGCTTCCGTTGTGTTCCGGGTCGGCAGCGCAAAACTCACCTGTGCGGTCAGAGCGCCTGCCTTCGACAAATCGGCCAGGGTCCCATGGCTGCCGAGAACGAAGCGCATCACCGGATGATCATGAGCGATGGCCGGCAATCCGTGAACGAGGGCCTCAAGAAATACTCGGCCAAATCCTTCTTGTAACGAGCCGAGCACGAAAATGTCGGCAGCCCGATAATAATCCGTAACTTGTGGGTGTGGCATTGATCGCGCGGTGAAATCCTCAGTACCTAGCTTGGCGCGTGCCAGATCGAGAACCATGCCGCTCTCTTTATCGATCGAGCCAAGAAGAACGAGATAAGGCCTCGGCGTTGGCAAACGCGCGACTTCATTTACCACGTAATCCATTCGTTTCTGCTCCGCCGCGATCCATCCGACCGACAAAACAATTCGGCGATCCAGCGGTAAGCGGAGCCGTTCTCTAACCGTCCGCTTTGCTAGCTCACCCACGTCCGGCGCGCCAGCCGGCACGGAGATTCCGTACGGAACCATGTGCTGAAGTTTTGGTGAGACGCCGGCCGCGAGAGCCTGCTCGAAATGGAACGGGGCAACTTGATGGACATAGTCAGTGCGCGGAAACGGCGGATTGCACGGGCCACCATTGGAAAACAGCAATCGAAACGGCACACCGATCTGCTTCCGCCAGCGAAAGAGCTCAAAACCAAGGTTCGAGTCGCTATAGAATATGACATCAGGCCGGTGCTTCCGAATAGCTCGAACCATTGATGGGAAAGTCGAAAGTTGTTCCGCTACGTAACTGTTTCGGCGAATGCACGCGCCTAGCAGTCGCGCGATGCGCCCGGTTCGCGGCACATTCCAAAGCACCTGCTCGTGGTCCGTTTCTGCGCCGGCACCTTTGTAGAGCGTGATGTCGAGTCCCTCGGTGCCGCGTAATCCATCGAACGCTTCTCGAAAAAATGTTTCGATTCCGCGATCGATAATGCCGACCCCGCTGCACGAGAAGAAAATCCTAACGGGTTGTGGCATCAGGCATTCGCGGCTTCATCCAGAGCCAGGACATCCGTTCTGGCCGCCATTCGTTAACCGACCAATCGAGGTAAGATCGCGGCAACAATCTTGTAGCCAACGTAGCGAAAGGAAAATCAGAACGATGTCGATCTTCTTGCCAGATACGCTGGACGGTGTGGGTAGCAGCAAAGCGCTTCGTCACGCGTTCACTGATCCCAAGGGAAATGAATTCGTGCATCTCCACAAGTAAACGCGCCTGTGCCAGTGATGGAATAGCTTCTGGATCCAATAAAATTTCTTCATCCCCTTCCACGTCGCAGAGAATTAGTGCACGACCAGAAGCTGCGAGGAGTTGGGCCAGGTCCTCCGGTTTACACTTACCGTGAATCTCAACGCGGGACAGGACACCATTGAGTTTCGCCATCTCTTCTAGTGCGGCGCGGCCTTTTTGCTCCATCTCGAACGCGACCACGCGTGCGCCTGGGTTTCGCAACGCCAGGCCGATCGCATAATAGCCTTCGGCCGCGCCAACGTCGACAATCAGCGGAAAGTTCAGTGCGCACGCTTGCTCAATAAACGGATTCAGCTCGCGCTCGTAAATGCCGAGGAGCTTCGGAACATAAGCGCTGCCAAAAGCGTTGTCGATGTATCGCATGCCGGCAAATGGACCTTTGGGAATGCGTCCGCCCGTTCGTGAGCGAACGAGATGCTCGAGATACCCGATTGGGCGCCAGCGCGCGGGAATAACCGAGCGAATAAATTCGGCGGTCACTTCGTAATCACGGTAGCGCCCTAAGTTCCTCTTCAAGTTCGCGAACAACATTAGCTGGAATCGACTGTGGCGTGGCGCCGTGGTCGAAGCCCCGCCGGGTGCGATCCAGCATCGGCAGGCAGAATTCATGAACAAATCGCTGGAGCGCACGGATATGCGGCGCCCGCAGATGATTCGTTAGGCGCACGAGCGGCAATTTCGTTCCCGGTTCCCAAAATTTTAAACCCGCTAAATCGTCTGGCGTAACGAATTTTTTCCATTCCCGCTCAACCCAGTGATGCAATTCTGGCCGAGTCCAATTCGCGCGGTTCTCTTGGTCACTCATCATGATCGCGCGCAATCGGCAGCGACGTTCCAACTGGACCGGATCGCGATGCGGATAATGCCGAATGGGCAATCGTTCGCGCGCGACGAATCCGGCGTTGAATGGAAATGAGACCGTGGGCGGCCATTGCATCGTCTCGCGGTAGCGACAGAGGCGCGGCTCGCTATACTGGCTGATCGTGTAATGGCGGCGACGTTCTTCGATCGGCTGTTTTCGATCTTGCAAGGTTTCTTCCTCGCGATTCCAGGCATCGACCTCCGATTGGAGTAAGCGAAAATCATAATACTGATGATAAGCGACCGTCTCATGTTCGCGCATCCAATTCTTCACGAACTCCGCCGGCGATATGTGGTGAAACTCGTCCGTATCGACGCGCAGGAACCAATCGCCCGCGCGCATTTTCTGTCGGGCGATGTGAAACATGTAGCTGCGCAGCCGAGTCTCAGAAAAATAAACCGGCTCCTGGCGCACGGGCACTACGCGTTTGTTGTTGCCTGCGAAGTCTTGAACGATCTCCCACGTGTTATCAAGGCTACCGGTATCAAACACGTAAATCGCATCCGCCCATTGCAGCGCCTTCTGCAAACACTGGCCGACAATGTCGGCTTCGTCGCGCACCGGCAGTAAGCCACAGAAAAGCGGCATCACGAAAAAGGGTTGGTCGCGACCGCGAAAAGCTGCCGCCGGCGTTTGATGAGCGCGAGCATCCAAAAGGCGAATGGTCCCAGCCCAACCTTCATCAATGGAAACAAACTTGGGTGCCAGGCCGAGGTAATGACGCGGCATTCGTTCACTTCGAAGCCTGATTCGAAAAGGACGTTCGCAAATAAGCGCGGCGTCCACGTCTGAAGATGGTGATCCGAATCGTCGCGTTTCCAGTCACGCTGATAGGCGGCGTGCGCATCGTCGATGGGCAACTTCACGACCAGTCTCCCGCCTGGCTTTAAGTGCGCCCGCAGTTTTTCGAGCGTCGAGCAAGCGTCGCGCACGTGCTCGAGCACGTGATTGCTCACAATGACATCGTAGCGCGGTTGGCGTACCAGCGCGTCAAACGAGGAGAAAACCGTGAGTTGCTGAAGACGCGCTATTGATGCCGAGGCGGGATTAACCTCCAATCCCTCGGCACATTGCACCATCTGTGTGATTAAGCGCAAAATGCCGCCATTACCGCAACCAAAGTCCAGGACAACATCTGTCCCTTTCAGGTAGGGACGAAAATAGGCAAAGTCAATCGCATACCCTGGATTCAATGG
>DATMPQ010000304.1:0-2289 GCA_035567015.1 Chthoniobacterales bacterium
CGTTCGATGTTGGCATGACCGGTTTGCTCGGATTTTCCTCAGGCTATCACGCCATGATGAACTGCGACACGTTGCTGATGATTGGGACGGACTTTCCATATCAACAATTTTTTCCGGAGCACGCAACCATCATTCAGATCGACATCCGCGGAGAACAACTCGGCCGGCGGACAAAGGTCGACTACGGTTTTGTCGGCGACACGAAGACGACGTTTCGGGCGCTCTTGCCAAAATTGAAACAAGCTGCCGACGACGAGCATTTGAAATCTGCGCTCGAACATTATCAAAAAGCACGAAAAACGCTCGATGAACTGGCCACGGAAGGACGCGAGGGAAAAGAAAGCCATCCTCAATTTGTTGCCCGCGAGCTCGACGAGCTGGCCGACGCGGCCGCGATTTTTTCTTGCGACGTGGGCACGCCGACGATTTGGGCCGCACGCTATCTGAAGATGAACGGCAAGCGCCGGCTGCTCGGTTCCTTCAGTCACGGTTCGATGGCGAACGCGCTGCCGCAGGCAATCGGTGCGCAGATGAGTCACCCGGGACACCAGGTGATCTCGATGTCGGGAGATGGCGGTCTCGCCATGCTCATGGGCGATCTGCTTTCGCTTCGTCAACTGGAATTGCCTGTCAAAGTAATTGTTTTCAAAAACAACGCGCTCGCCTTTGTCGAACTGGAAATGAAAGCAGCGGGCATCCTCGAATTCGGAACGGATCTGCACAATCCGGATTTCGCGAAGATCGCCGAGGCTGCTGGGCTCCTTGGCCTGACGGCTGAATCATCGGATCAAGTCCGCCCGATGATTGCGCACGCGCTGAAGCACAACGGTCCCGCTTTGGTTGAAGTGCTTGTCCATCGACAAGAACTCTCTATGCCTCCGACCATCACGCTCGAACAGATGACCGGGTTCAGTCTCTTCGCGCTCAAAGCCGTTCTGAGCGGCCGCGGCGATGAGATTGTCGATCTGGCAAAGGTGAATCTGCTGCGGAGATGGTTCACGTGAAAATGTGGAAGTGGGAGAGAGCAAATCTACCCTCCGTTAACCATTCCGCGCGCACTGCGTTCGCGGCGACCGTTTCGTTTGTAGTCGCGCGGTTATTTCGACTGCCGGAAGCCTACTGGGCGGCGATCGCGACCGTCGTAGTCATGGAATCAACTTGGCGAGCGACATTGGCCAGTTCATTGCAGCGCATCGTAGCGACGGCGCTTGGTGCTGGTGCCGGAGCTTTGATGGCAACTTACTTCGGCAGCTCCGCACTGGCATTTGGCGTTTCAGCTTTCTTAATTGGATTCCTCTGCTGGCTCGCACGTTTGGAGAAAGGGGCATATCGCTATGCGTGCGTGACGCTGGCAATTGTCATGCTCGTTCCGCGCCTAGCGACTCCGTGGGCAGGAGCGGTGCATCGGTTCTTCGAAGTTTCTTTGGGAATCGCCATCGCTCTCGTGGTCACGGCGGTTTGGCCAGAGCGCGAATCCAGCGGCGGCAAATTTTTGCGCTTTACTCTTGGGCACGAAAAAGGTAGCAGCGAAAACTTAGGCGGTTGAAACGATATGGCATCGCTCACTGGTTTGCTCTCAAAATGGCCGCTCATTCTCCAATCCGAGAGCGCGCCGACGCCACCGGCCTTGAGGAAATAGGACAAGGGAAAATGTAGATTTCTGCAATGCACACCTCAAATGCGCTGGATCCGCAGTCGCCACAGGCACGCGCGATTTACGATTTGGGGATCGTTGCTACGATCGTCTTCGTTCTGATTTTCGTCGTCGTAACGGGTGGGATCGCCTACGCGATCTTTCGTTTCCGCGGACGCGAGGGTGAGCCCGACCCGAACCAATTCGCCGGAAGCGAGAAAGTGGAAATTATCTGGACGGTGATTCCGTTCCTGATCGTCGTGTTCCTTTTTGTAATGACGCTGCGTGGAATGAATCGCGCTGATCCGCCGCCTGCGCCTTCGCCCGATTTGGTCGTGACCGGACATCAATTCTGGTGGCAGGCGGATTATCCGGCGTCGGGAGTTGTGACGGCTAACGAGATTCACATCCCGGCCGGCAAGCCTTTGTCAGTGCGGCTCGAGTCAAAGGATGTTCTGCATGAGTTCTGGGTGCCGAAGCTGACTCGCAAGATGACCAATGTGCCGGGTCAACCTAACCACATTTGGTTACAAGCCGATAAACCGGGCATTTACATTGGCCAATGCTCGGAATTTTGTGGCACCCAACACGCCTGGATGCGCATCCTGGTCGTGGCCGACGAACCTTCGAAGTTCGAGGAATGGCAACGTGCTCAA
>DATMPQ010000305.1:0-11336 GCA_035567015.1 Chthoniobacterales bacterium
CGAGGACCGACCCGGTGAAGCGCCTCGCGCTCCATGCCTGTGTCCTCAAATTTCCGCATCCCGTGACGAAGAAAGAACTCCGATTCACTTCGCCGTTACCGCGCGACCTCTCGCGCCTGATGTGAGGCGCGAGAAATGAAAACATTCCTCACCCTGGCCGAGACCCACACGCCGGATGGTTCTCGTTTCACGCTGCACGAGCATGACGGCGAATGCTATAGCATTGAAGCCCACTTTTGCCCTGCGGGCTGCGACAGCCGAGATGATGTCGGGCTCCGATTACGCGCAGGTTTTTCCGGTCGAAAGCCTCTCTCAAACCTGCGAAATTAACGGTTTTGTCGGCCAATACGCTGGATAACCGTCGAAATTGTCGGCATAATCATATGTTAGACGGTATGGCGCTTCTCGGTAAGAGCATCTTGGCGGCGCGAGTTTGTGTAGCCGTTTCGATTTTTGCAGCGCTCGCGGCAGGTCATTATCTGATCTTGTAGGCGAGGGTGCTATGTCGATGGAAGGGGATCAATTTGGCCAGCAGGTTTTCGCAATCAATATTCACATTTAAACTCAAAACCGGTAATTTTGACGAAGAAAAAGATTTCATGAAGGCGGATAGCTTAACAATTGCAGACGTATTCAAGAGCGGCGGAGACATCCAGTTTGTCCTTCCTCATTTTCAGCGTGAATACAGTTGGGAGAAAGAACACTGGAAAGCGCTTTTGGATGACGCCTGCGAAATCTTTGAGGAAGGTGACGGAGTAACAGAACGGCTGGTAAAACTCGAACATTTCCTCGGCTCTCTCGTTGTTATCCCGGATGGATTTGCTGCCGGGGTCGTGCCGATTTTCAAGCTGGTCGATGGCCAACAGCGGCTCACTTCAATAAGCATTTTACTCAAATCACTGTCGCTTTTTCTAGGAGGCGAAGACCCGTTTCGGCGACGGATTCAGCGATTCCTGCTAAATGACGAGCAAGGCGAGCTCGCATTCAAGCTTCTGCCGACGAAGAAACATGGCGATCGCGATGCATTCACGCGAATCATCAGCGACGGAGAGTTTGTCGACGCAAATCGCTCACGGATTTGCGAGGCCTTCGCTTTCTTTCAGGATGAGTTACAGAAGCGAGTGCAGAGCGGGATTCGTCCGGAGGGTCTGCTAACGGTGTTGACGACGTCCTTCAAGGTGGTGTTTATCAACCTCGAAACTAGCGAGAGCCCGTATCGAATCTTCGAAAGTCTGAACGCGAAGGGAAAACCCCTAACGCAGGCGGACCTCATTCGCAACTATGTGGCTATGCGCTTGCCGGCGGCGGATCAAGAGCGGCTGTTTGACGACTATTGGAGCCGAACGGAAGAATTGCTGCAGGAAAGTCGCCAAGTCGGTCGGATCGGGGAGTTAACCGCGTTCTTTCGGCACTATCTTTCGATGGTGAGCGGCGCAGTCGTAAATGAGAATCACGTTTACAGTCGTTTTCGGGATCGAGGCGAACGTGAATTTACCGACACCCCGTCCTTTGAAGCCGAAATCAAGCGACTTTGGCAATTCGCTCGCTATTACGAAGCTCTCCTTCGACCCGGCCAGTCCGGACTATCGAACGGCGTTCAACGTCTGCTCGATTCCCTGAATACCCTCGAAGCGCAAACTGCTTATCCATTCCTTCTCCGCCTCCTGGAAACGTTCGCCGAGAATCGGATCACTGATGACCAGCTGCAAAGCTGCCTGCGGGCGGTAGAAAATTATCTAACCCGGCGCTTCATCGTCGGTGACCCCACGAATTACCAGCTGAAGATGTTTCCTTCTCTTTGGAAGGAACTGGATCCAACACGAATTACCGAATCACTGCCGAAAATTCTCGCGACGAAGAATTACCCAACGAATAAGCGCGTCATCCACAGCGTGGCTCACCGCGACATCCCGCAACGAAATGCCCGCAATCGGCGCAACATGATTCAGATTCTCGAAATAATAAATGCGCGGATGTCAGCGGGCACGGGCGGCTACACGGTGCTCGATGCTGCGCCAACGGTCGAGCATATCATGCCCCAAAAGCTTTCACCGGAATGGCAAAACGCGCTGGGTCCGCTATGGCAGCAAGTGCAGGCGGAGTTCTTAAATACCTTCGGGAACTTGACGCTAGTAACAGGGGAGTGGAACTCAAGCCTCTCGAATTCGCCGTTTCCAATCAAATTGGACAAGTTTCTGCGCCATGCGTTGGTGCTGAATTCAAAATATTTCGTGTCGGGGATGGAATGGGGACGGGATGAAATTTTAGAGAGAGCGGAATTTCTTACCGAGCAAATTCTAGTGATCTGGCCTCCGCTGGACCCGGAGAAAGAGACAGCGGAACCAGCGTCGCCACCATCAGTGGAATTCAGCTGGGAAGCGATGGACAGGGTTGCGCGGCGGCTTGGGAAGCAGCTACTGAAAGTGAGTCAGGCGCGTTTTAGAACTGCCGATGGCGCGACCCGTGTTGTCGGACTCTGCTCAAAGACATATCAGCCGGAAGGCAGCCCAGGTTATTGGTATGGTTTAAAAATTTCGCAAAAGGCCTTTCTCGTCGAGGCCGGATCGGATTCTTGGCTTGCCTTGGAAGGTGATGAGGAACGAAAACTCCTTTTGGTTCCTTTTCGGGTGATTGAAGAACTTCTTCCACGATTAGATATGACGGAAGGCGTGCACTGGCACTTTAGATTACGCCTTGGGGGTGACAGGGTTCTTTTGCGGTTGCCCGGTGGCGACAAAGTCGATCTAACCGAATACGTCATCCCTGCCAACGAACGAGCCGAATCTCATCAGACATAGCCGCGTTCCGACCTCCACAACCGCGGTCAGCTTTTCATCGGCGCGAACAACGAAACGCTTTCCGTTGCCGCGATGTGCGTCAACAACCCAGATCGTTCGCCCGTTGGAATCAATCGCTGAGACACAGCCATAACTCCATCCGGCTTTGCTGAGGTTGTCAGCCGCGCTCCAAGAAATCGCGGGTCCCTCTGACGGATTGCGCGCAAGGCGGGCGCGTAGAGCCCCAAAATTTCGCTAGCTAATGCGATGGAAAAACACCATTTCCGTTTCCGAATCGCATCCGTTTATCCGCTGCGACATTCCGAGAAGCTGGCCAATCGCGCGATTTGATTTAAGATGGCAGCAGTGATGCCGACGTTTGCCACAGCCAATGCACTCTGCACGGCGGCAGAGCTGGCCGAAGTCTTAGGGATAACTGATCGCCGTGTGCGACAGTTGACCAAAGCCGGGGCGTTGAAATGCGCTCGGACAAAACTCAACGGAATGCATTTCCGCCTCGCGGATTCAGTGCAACGCTTTGTGAAATACGAATGTGATCTCGTGACCGAGCAGTGCGCGGTCGGCAACGGCGAATATGAGCGCGCACGAACCCGTCGGGCGCTTGCCGCCGCTCAGCTACTCGAATTGCAGGTGCGGGCTCAAGAAGGCACGATGTATTACGCGGTCGATGTCGAGCACGCGATTACAACGCAAGTGACGGCCTGCAAGCAACGGTTATTAGCAATCCCTGCAAGAGTGGCGCGGCGGCTCGTTGGCTGCAAGACTTTCAAGGAAGCTTTCGACGTGGTTTCGGAAGAGATTCATTCGGCTCTGCATGAATTGACCGGCTACGACGCGAACTATTTCCGCAAATCTACCGAGGAACATATCGCGTCGCTCGGAGTCGAAGAGCAGCCGGGCACAAATGGCGAAGCGGCCTGAGTTACTGATTATTGACGACCATTTGCGGCACAGGGCGGCTCATCTCGACTTGTGCGCTCACCCTCTGCAAGCCCGAAGTAAGCGCTTCAATCTGCTCTTGCTGGCGCGCGGCAGTCGCTTCCTGCTTTGCAACAGTAGATTTTAGCTGCGCCATGCTCGTTTCCTGTTCCTGCACTTTGCGGTCTTGCTCGCTCAACTTGCGGTCTTGCTCTTCGACCTTGCGGTGCTCTTTGAGGAACTCGTTGAGCAACATCGCGTTCACCGCTTCGTAACGCACGGTGTAGGGCTTGCCTTTAGCGTCACGAGCTACTAGGTCGGGGTTCACCTTTTCCACTTGCTCAGCCACCAAGCCGAACTGCGGGATGCCTTCGGGATCAAGCTCCGGCTTGTAGCGGAAGGTTACAGGTTTGAGCGCGAGGATCGCTTCGCTCGCCTTGTCCATCGGTTTGATCTCGTCCTTGAAACGCTCCGAGGAAACCACCGTGCCGAGGTGCCCAGTGGAATCGATGATCACTCCCACGCCTCCGGCCACCGTTGCTCCGCTAATGCCGCGGATAAAGGTGGCAGTCTGACTCATCGCGCCGATGCGCAGCGTATTGGACTCGCCCGCCACACCAACATTGCCGATGTCGACGTTGTTACTTCCAGTGGTGAGGTTGGCGCCGGCATTATAGCCGACCGCGATGTTGAATGAGCCCCCGTTGGTTCCGAGCGCCCCATAACCTTCGGCCGTGTTGCCGTTGCCGGTCCTGTTGTTAGAGAGCGCACCAACACCGTTGGCCGCGTTTTGGAGGCCGGTGGTATTGCTATAGAGCGCTTTTACCCCACTGGCCGTGTTGTTGCTGCCGGTTGTGTTGTTATAGAGCGCGTTATAACCGTTGGCCGTGTTGAAGTTGGCGGTGGTGTTGCTAACGAGCGCGTAAGCACCGGTGGCCGTGTTGTTGCCGCCTGTGTTGCTAGAGAGCGCACCAAGACCGTTGGCCGTGTTGTTGAAGCCGCCGGTGTTGCTATAGAGCGCGTAAGCACCTGTCGCCGTGTTGCTATAGGCGCTGATGTTGCTATAGAGCGCTTGATAACCGATCGCTGTGTTGTAGAGACCGGCTGTCAGGCTGAATAGCGCAGAATCACCCTCTGCGGTGTTGTTGCCGGGATAGCCTCCGTCCGGTGGTGGGCTAACCGCTTGCGCTGCGGGGGAAAGCGCAAACCACGCAAGCGCAAGCGGGATGAGCGGGAAACCGCGCTGTAAAAGCGAGCGGCTCATTGATTTTCTTAAATGTAGAGTTTTCATATTTTTGTTTTTCATTTTTTGTTGAGGTTGAATTGGTGAACTGTATTAACTGCAATCCAGTTCCGCGCGGAACCAGGAACAATCCTCACGAGGCGCTTTGAACAGCGGCCTCACTTCGGCTGACTCAGGGCTCCAGTTGAATCTGGAAATCGCGTAAAGCGGCAATCCCAGCGTAGATCCAGCCCCACGGGCTTCTTCAGCCCGGCCAAAGATGCGTCGAAACGTCGGGTGACGTAATCAATCACGCTTTACCAGCCCCGCGAAAATTTGTCGAGCTTTATTTTACGGCGGGTCGTAACTCTCCTCGCGTCCGTCACAGCTTTCGATCCGATTCGGTGAACGGAATGGCGCGTTCGATATTGCCCGTCGAATCCAGAATGCGAATCTCGCCAGCGAAGGCACGCGCGGCTGCTGGCGATCCCCGCGCGCGTGGCGCGGCGGCTGGTCGGCTGCAAGACTTTTAAGGAAGCTTTCGACCTGGTTTCGGAAGAGATTCATTCGGCTCTGCATGAACTTTGCGGCTATGACGCCAACTATTTCCGCAAATCTACCCAGGAACATATCGCCTCGCTCGGAGTCGAAGAGCAGCCTGGCACAAATGGCGAAGCGGCCTGAGTTACTGATTATTGACGACCATTTGCGGCGCAGGGCGGCTCATCTCGACTTGTGGACTCACCCTCTGCAAGCCCGCAGTAAGCGCCTCAATTTGCTCTTGCTGGTGCGCGGCAGTCGCTTGGAAGTCCCAAACCGCACAGGCTGGAAGTCTGTGCTACGGATTAATCGTAAACGTCATTGCGTTCGACGTGCCTCCGCCGGGCGGGGCGTTCACCACCGTCACCGAAGCTGTGCCGGGCATGGCGATGTCAGCGGCGGAGATGGAAGCCGTCAGCCTCGTCCGACTGGCGAACGTTGTGGTGCGTGCGGATCCGTTCCAATCCACCACCGAGCCCGAAACAAAATTCGAGCCGTTCACCGTGAGGGTGAAGGCTGGACCTCCGGCCGTGGCGCTGCTGGGCGAGATCGAACTAATCGCGGGCACAGGGTTGTTGACAGTAAACGTCATTGCGTTCGACGTGCCTCCGCCGGGCAGGGCGTTCACCACCGTCACCGAAACTGTGCCGGCGGTCGTGATATCCGACGAAGGGACGGCGGCCGTGACCTGAGTGCTGCTGACAAAAGTAGTCGTTAAGACCAAACTGTTCCAATGTACCTTCGAGCCCGAAACGAAATTCGACCCGTTGACGGTGAGGGTGAAGGCTGGACCTCCGGCCGTGGCGCTGCTGGGCGAGATCGAACTAATCGCGGGCACTGGGTTGTTGACGGTAAATGTCTTGGGGGCCGATGTGCCGCCGCCTGGGCCAGGATTCGTAACAGTCACATGGATTGTTCCCGCCGTGGCGATGTCCGCCGCTGAAATCGCAGCCGTCAGCTGGGTGCTACTGGAGAACGTTGTGGTGCGCGCCGCTCCATTCCAATTCACCACCGAGCTCGCGACGAAGCCCGAGCCATTCACCGTGAGCGTGAAGCCTGGGCCTCCAGCTGTGGCGCTGCTGGGCGAGATGGAAGTCACCGTTGGTCTTGGATTGTTGATCGTGAACGTGAGCGGATTCGATGCTCCCCCGCCAGGCGGCGGATTCGTGACGATGACAGGCACCGTGCCTGCGGTGGCCAGGTCCGAGGTCAGAATTTGGGCTGTCACCTGGACGCTGCTGACAAAGGTTGTGCTTCGCGCAGAGTTGTTCCAGCTTACGGTGGCTCCGGGCACGAAGTTCGAGCCATTTACCGTGAGTGTGAAGCCGGTTGAGCCCACGGTTTTGCTGGAGGGCGAAAGCGATGTCAGCACAGGCACGGGATTGCCAGCCCCAGCCACAAAAGCATTCCGCACTGATTGCGTGGTGCTCTCCGAGCCATTTTCATAGCCGCTGCTATAATAACCGCGAGCGCGGATGTAGAAGTTCTGTCCGGCCGAAAAGTTCAAACCTGTCAGGGTCCAGTTGCTGCCAGTCGCCGTGCCGTTGCCCAGGGGAGTGTAGTTTACATTGTCGGTTGAATACTCAAAGGTAACGCGCGTGAATTGCGGGCTGGAGCCGCTGCGCGTCCAGGTAATGGTGGTTTGCGTAACAGCCAAGTTTTGCAGCGCGGCGGTGTCGTTCGATAAACGAGCGAAAAGGCTGCGTGGCTGTCCGCCGATGGTGGTGAAAGGGCCGCCCGCTAAAATCTTGCCGTCCGCCTGCACCGCAATTGAATCGACCTCACCGTTCGCGTTCGGGTCGAACGAATCTGCCAAGCCGGTGGTGGAATCGAGCCGGGCGATGTAATTGCGCGGCTGTCCGCCGATGTTCGTGAAAAAACCGCCCGCTAAAATCTTGCCATCCGCTTGCACCGCGATTGAATTGACAAGCGTGTTCGCGTTCGGGTCAAAGGAATCCGCCAACCCAGTGGTGGCATCAAGCCGGCCAATGCGGTTCCGCGGCTGCCCGCCGATGCTCGTGAAATAGCCGCCCGCTAAAATCTTGCCGTCCGCTTGCACCGTCATTGAATACACAAAATTGTTCGCGTTCGGATCGAACGAATCTGCCAATCCGGTGCTAGCATCGAGCCGGGCGATGTAATTTCGCGTCTGTCCGCCGATACTCGTGAAAAAGCCGCCTGCTAAAATCTTGCCGTCCGCCTGCACCACGATTGAAAGGACTAGATCGTTCGCGCTAGGATTGAACGAATCTGCCAATCCGGTGCTGGCATCGAGCCGGGCGATACGGTTACGCGTCTGTCCACCGATGCTGATGAAACCCCCGCCCGCTAAAATCTTGGCGTCCGCCTGCACCGCCAGCGAGTCGACGCTACTGTCCGCGTTCGGGTCGAACGAATCAGCCGATCCGGTCGTGGCGTCTAGCCGGGCGATGCGGTTGCGTGTCTGTCCACCGACGCTGCTGAATACGCCGCCTACCAAAATCTTGCCATCCGCCTGTACCGCGATTGAAAGGACCTGACTGTTCGCGTTCGGGTTGAAGGCGGTGTCGAGCGTGCCGTCTGTGTTCAATCGTGCAATGTTGTTGCGCTCCGCGCCCAAAACGGTGGTAAAGGTCCCGCCGATGAGAATTTTGCCGTCCGGTTGCACCGCGGTGGCGATAACTTGGCTACCGACGGTGCTGAGATCGAGCGTCTGGTCGAGCCTGCCGTCGGTTTCCAGCCGGGCGATGTTGTTGCGCGTCTGTCCGCCGATGCCGCTGAAAAACCCGCCCGCTAAAATCTTGCCGTCCGCCTGCACCGCAATTGAAAAGACATCACCGTTCGCGTTCGGGTCGAACGGATCTGCCAAGCCGGTTGTGGCATCGAGCCGGGCGATGTTGTTGCGCGTCTGTCCGCCGATGCTGGTGAACTGGCCGCCCGCTAAAATCTTGCCGTCCGGTTGCACCGCGACTGAACTGACACCACCGTGCTGCGGGTTCGGGTTGAACGAATCAGCCAATCCGGTGGTGGCATCGAGGCGGGCGATGGTAAGGCGCACCTGTCCGCCAATGGTGTAGAAAGCGCCGACCGCTAAAATCTTGCCGTCCGCCTGCACAGCGATTGAAACGACAGTATTGCTCGCGTTCGGGTTGAAGGAATCTGCCAAGCCGGTTGTGGCATCGAGCCGGGCGATGAAGTAGCGGTTGCGCGGCTGTCCGCCGATGCTGGTGAACTGGCCGCCCGCTAAAATCTTGCCGTCCGCCTGTACCGCAATTGAATAGACCTGACCGTTCGCGTTCGGGTCGAACGAATCTGCCAAGCCGGTCGTGGCATCGAGCCGGGCGATGCGGTTGCGTGGCTGTCCGCCGATGCTGGTGAAACGGCCGCCCGCTAAAATCTTGCCGTCCGTCTGCACCGCGATTGACGAGACAGTAAAACCATTCGCGTTCGGGTCGAACGAATCTGCCAAGCCGGTCGTGGGATCGAGCCGGGCGATGCGGTTGCGTGGCTGTCCGCCGATGCTCGTGAAAAAGCCGCCCGCTAAAATCTTGCCGTCCGTCTGCACCGCGATTGAATCGACCTCACCGTTCGCGTTCGGGTCGAAGGCCGTGTCGAGCGTGCCGTCCTGGTTCAGCCGGGCGATGTTGTTGCGCGCCAGGCCCAAAACGGTGGTGAAGTTGCCGCCGATAAGAATCTTGCCGTCCGGTTGGACGACGACAACCTGAACCGTGCCGTTGGCGTTCGGATCGAAACCATCGAGCGCGGATTGCCCGCGCACCGCCGCCGCGCCACCCGCCAGCAGCACGGCAACGGAAAACAATAACAGCGTAGCTTTCTTAGCTTTAGATGCCGGATTTTTTCGCATGTTTCGCGAGCGCGGACTGAGGAGCGATTGATTAAGCGAAAGAAACGTCCGCGTAGGCTGGAACGGACTAGTTAACTCTGCAATTGACCGGTGGGGCTGTGGAAGCGAGCCCCAAAAAATCGGCATAATTTTCATACCAACACCTCAAGTTGTGTGAACGAACCTGTCGTTCACGGTTTCCCAGCGCGAAGAGAGCGAGGTGCTGAGCTGGAGACGCCTACGGACTTGACGCAGAGATAGGGTGTTTGGCGCGCCGAGGAATGTCAAGGTAAATTTGCGGTCTCAATCAGCCGTCACGGTTTAGCCGCATCAGCATCGAACGCAAACTCTTGGTCTCGCCGCGCGAGGTATGCGATCCAGAAGTTCATCCCGGAGTCAAAGGGGAAAACGATTAAAAGGCTGCACCGCGAGGATTCTGCCAAATCACTCGGCATTTAGGAAGCGGAATCGTTTGGGGTGTCCCCTTAGCCTGCCAGCCCGCTCCGACGATTCCTACGGCCAATTTACGGCCCGGCGCTGGCCATTCTAGCGAGTCGTCGTTCTGACCTACACGGATTGGCCTGTTCTGACTGCAGAACTCTCATAGGAGAAGCAGCGAAGGCGCCCTTCGCTTTTCGATTCGGATCGCGCAGGAAGATTTCGTGATTAGATTTCACCTCGATCAATCCGATGCCTTCCGAACTACCGCTCGACGAAGATCGTCCCGGCGTTCCGATTGCGCCGCCGCTTCTATTCGTTCTACCGATCCTCGCATCGCTCGCACTCGAATGGCTTGTCCCGACCGGCTTTGTGCACGGCGCGCTCCGTTGGGTGCTTGGCACGCTGCTGGTCTTCGTCGGAATTGCGCTGAATGTCGGCGGATTCATTACGCAGAAACGCGCCGGCACTGATCCTATTCCGTTCAATCCGAGCACGCGCATCGTTGGGCACGGACTTTATCGCTTCACCCGCAATCCGATGTACATCGGTTTCGCTTTGTGGACGCTTGGGCTCGCGATCCTGGTCGATTCCGCGTGGATGCTGCTCGCCGTCCCAATCGGCCTCGTTCTCATCGATCGCATCATCATCACGCGCGAAGAACGATATCTCGAGCGCAAGTTCGGAGAGGAATATCTCGACTACAAACGCCGTGTTCGGCGCTGGATCTAGCGCACTGTCTCGACGGAATTCGGTAATTGGCGACAAACAGCTTTGTCTGTGTAGCCGGATTAATACCGTATTGAGTGAAACTCGCGGACATCACTTCTACGCATTTGAGAGGCAATCATCCAAACATGTGAGTAAGTGTAAGACTGTTTCTTCGGTCTCGTCGCCCATATTGGAGAGGCGAAAGGTTTTGCCCTGAATTTTGCCGTAGCCGGGATCGATGATCAGATGATGTTTGGCCCGCAGACCGAGGGCGAGCTTCAGCACATCGATACCGCGATTGTTTTTGACGCAGGTGAGCGTTATCGACCTGAATCCTTCCTCGGCAAAGAAATCGAAGCCGGTACGACGGACCCACTCGTGCACGAACGCGTTGGTGCGCGCGTGTCGATCAAACCGCGCTTCGACGCCTTCCTTGAAAATTTCTTCGAGCTTCGATTGCAGCGCGTGAATGTGCGCGATGCTGGGTGTGCTTGGGGTCATCCATTCGGCTTGCTGTTTTTTGAATTCGAGAAAATCGAAATAGAAACCGCGATTCGGAATTTTCTCAGCGCGGACGAATGCTTTTTCGGAAACCGAGAACAACGAAAATCCGGGGGGAAGGGCGAGCGCTTTCTGCGCGCCGGTCAGCATGACGTCAATGCCGAGCGCGTCCATCTCGATCTTAACGCCAGAGAAAGAGGAGACGGTGTCGACGATCAGCGCGACGTCAGGATATTTCGCGAGGACGGAGCAAATTTCCGGTAGCGGATTCATCACGCCCGTCGAGGTTTCGTTATGAATCAGCGTGACGGTGTCGAACTTGCCGGTGGCTAATTGTCGATCGATCGCTGTGTGATCGATGTGTTTGCCCCAATCGACTTGCAGA
>DATMPQ010000306.1:0-12733 GCA_035567015.1 Chthoniobacterales bacterium
GCAGCACTCGCAGACGGTGCTGGAGACGCTTGTCAAAGCGGGTCCGGTGATGATCCCGATGTTTTTATTGTCGATTTTTTTCGTCGCGCTTGTGGTCGTTTACTTCCTGACAATCCGGCGCGGAGCAGTCGTTTCGAGCGGTTACATGGCGACTGCCGATGCGCCTCTGCGTAAACGCGATTATCTCGGGCTGCTGGCTGTTTCCAACCGGCATGGAGAAGCGATCGCGCGTGTCGTGCAAAAGATGCTTGATTTCACAACCAAGAACCCGAACGCGGATTTTCAGCAGGTGCGTGAGATCGCTGAGACCGAAGGGACGCGGGTAGCGGCGAATCTCAACAATCGCGTCGTCTATCTGGCCGATATCGGGATGATCGCGCCGCTGCTCGGTTTGCTTGGCACAGTCTTTGGAATCATTCGCTCGTTCGGCGCACTTGGCGCCGATCTTGGCACAGCGCGCTATGTGCTTCTCTCGCAAGGGATCAGTGAGGCGTTGGTTAACACTGCAGCCGGGCTGGCTATTGGAATTCCGGCTATGATGTTTTACGCGTTTTTCCGCGGCAGAGCGCAACGATTGATTTCGGATTTGGAATCTGCCTGCACGCACGTGTTGGCTTTGCTTTCGCTGCAATACAGCAGGCGGGCGGAGCAGCGAACACCGGTGCTGCTCGAGGATGAGTTTTAACATCGCCAATCGCGCCACCGAGGAAAAATCGGCATCTTTCCGACATGAATTTGCGTAGTCGCGCCCAATTGCATCATCCGGGCATTCAGCTCGCACCACTTGTCGATGTCCTGCTGCTGCTGCTGATCTTTTTCCTGCTCACTTGGAACGCGGCCCGGAACGAAAACGAGTTAGACGTCAGGGTGCCGAAGGCTTCGGCCGCGAAAGACAAGCCGGCGTCGATCGGTGACGTGGTTGTCAATGTAAAAACGGACGGCAACGTAGTTGTAAACCGGCGCACCCTCACGGGCGCCGAGTTGACGGAGCTACTCAAAGGACTGGTTCAGCTTAACTCGGAGCAGGCCGTAGTGATTCGTGGCGATGAAGCTGGCGCTTACAAAAACATCATTGGCGTATTGAACATTTGCACTGAAGCCGGGATAACGAACGTCGCTTTCGCGACAGCGAAATGAAAATAGTGCCGCGCGCGGGCGGTCTGGTGGGACTGGTTGCGCTCATTTTGAGTGCGGGCCCAGTCCTCGCTCAAAATTCTCCGGAAGTGCGCCGCGCTCAGCCGGTAGATGAACCTCCGATCGCGCGTGCTCTGCCGGTCGATCAGCCCCCTGTCCCCCGGTTGCGTGATTTCCAGGCACCGCCCGCCGAGATCCCGCGGGCGCGGGACTCGGAAGCGGCGCCGGCGGAAGCGGAATCACCAGATCGTCGCCAGCTCGATTACGCGAACGCGCTGTTCCTGCGCAAGCTCTACGATCTCGCCGTTCCCGAGTATGAAAAATATTTGGACGAATATCCCGCCGCACCCGGTCGCGCCAGCGTCTATTTCTTTCTCGGGGAATGTCACCGCGCGCTGAATCGCCCCGGCGCCGCGCGAAAGAGTTTCCAGAAAGTCCTCGACGACTACGATGACAGTGAATTTGCGGGGCCCGCTGCCTACGTTCTGGCCGAGACGGCCTTTACGGAGAAGGATTATGCCGCCGCCCTGCCGCTTTTTCATCGCGCTGCCGCGAAATCAAAGGAATCTGGGGTCGCGCTTTCGGCCCGCTATTTCGAGGCACGCTGTCTCGAGACGGTCGGTCGCAAAGACGAAGCATGCGGCATCTATCAACAGGTAAGCGATGCCAAAAACCCCAACCCGTATCGCGAGGATTCCCGATTGGCGGCAGCATCAATTCTCTCTGCGCGGGGAAAGAGAGCCGATGCGCTCAAGCAATACGAAGCTCTCGCGAATGAAACTCAGAAGCCGGCTTTAAAAGCGGAGGCGGCGGTGCGCGGCGGCATGATCGCTCTCGATCTTGTGCAAGCCGAAAAAGGCAAGATCGACAAGGCGATGGTCGATAAAGCCGCCAGTTTGCTGCAAAAGGGCCGCACCCTGCCGGAAGCCGGAAAATTCCGGGCGATCGCGCAGGTTGGGTTGCGCCGCTTGCAGTATCAGTCTGGTCAATACGCGCAGTTGCTGGCCGATTATAAGAAAGAGCAGGAGAAGCTTCCAGAGGCGGGCCAGGCCGAAGTGATGTTGCTTGCGGCAAACAGCGAGCGGCAACTCGGTAAGGCAAAAGAAGCGGAAGAGATTTATCGCCAGATCATCGCAAAATATCCGGACCGGGAAGAAGCGAAGGACGCGGCCTATGAGCGGCTTATCAACATCTACAACTCGGATCCGCCGTCGCTTCTGGCAGAGGTGGATGAATTTCTCAAGTCCAATCCTACGGCTGAGCGCGCCGACCAGGCGAAGCTCTTAAAAGCGGAAGCGCTCTACAAGCAACAGAATTACGCGGAGGCAGCGCCAATCTACTCGGAACTGCGCGCCTCTCAGCTTTCTCCAAAGTTGCGCGCCGAATCCGCTTATAAACTCGGCTTGTGTTGCGTGCAGTTGAAGAACATTTCCGGAATCGTCGAAGCTTTCACCTATTACCTGCAGGCATTTCCAGATAATCCGCCAGCGCCTGCCGCCCTCGCTCAACGCGCTTTAGCTTACGAGCAAGACAAAAATTACAGTGCTGCGCTTTCAGACTTAAACACGATCCTTACGAAGTACCCCGGCGCGCACGAGCGTGAAGCGGCCCTGCAACTAAAGGCGCTTATTCTCGGACAACAGGAGAATGCGAAAGGCATGGCCGAAACCTTTCGCCAGCTCCTGAAAGAATTTCCCAGGAGTTCGGTCGCGGCACAGGCGCAGTATTATATCGGCAAGGCCGCATTCGAAGCGAAAGACTACAAGACCGCGCTGACTGCGCTGGATAGCGCGCGTCAACTCAATAAAGAGCAATACTACAACCTTGCGACCCTGAGGATCATCTCATCCTACTTTGGTTTGAAAGACCGATCGGCTCTCACGAAAGAAGTAAACGATTTCATGGCCACGAGCCCGACGGTGAGCGTGCCGGCAGAAATTCTCGAGTGGCTCGGGATCGAGTATTACAACGAAAAAAATTATGAAGTGGCCGAAAAGTACCTGAGCGCACTTGGAGCGATCGACCATCCCGCCAACGTGAAGCCGGACTTTTTGTTTTACCTCGGAGACACGGCATCGAAGTTGAAAAATTTCGCCGAAGCGGAGGATGCGTTTGGTAAATATTTACAGGTGGCCACCGATCCGGCGGGAAAGGCGAAAGTATTGCTGGCCCTCGGCGCAGTGAAAATCGGCGCACATAAGCCAGATGATGCGCAGAAGATCGCGGAGGAAATCATGGCGCTGCAGCCTGAAGGCCGCGTTAATGCCGAAGCGCGCCTGCTCGCGGGCGATGTCCAGTCGGAGCGCGGAAATTTCGATGATGCCGGAAAGGCATTCATGAGCGTCGCCTTGCTTTACGACGATCCGGCCATCACGCCTCGCGCGTTGGAGAAGGCCTCCTTGGCCTATCAACGCGCTGGCAAAACCGATGAGGCCGATCGGCTCGCCCGGCAGTTGCGCGAGAGGTATCCGAATTACGCCGGCGGTTGATCCGGCGCGGCCGCCGCCGAAAACGCCGTTGTCAGAATCGATGCGATTTGGTTGCATCGACATATGAACAAATTTCGCCCCTGCCTCGCCGAGTTCATCGGAACATTCGCGCTCATCTTTGTCGGGATCGGCGCGATCAAAACCGCCGGACACGACGTCCTCGGCGTGGCGCTAGCTCATGGCCTAACTATCGCGGCATTTGTCTCTGCCACTATGCACATTTCCGGCGGCCAATTAAATCCGGCCGTAACTTTCGGCCTGGTTTGCGGCGGTCACATGAGGATTCCGGACGCGATTCGCTTTTGGATCGCGCAATTACTCGGGGGGTTCAGTGCGGCTTTGATCTGCCTGGGCTTGTTTGGACGGGACGTAGTCGTAACTGGCACGCCACAGCTCGCGATCAATCTGAATGGCGGACAGGGAATCTTGGTGGAGGCAATTCTGACCTTCTTTCTCGTATTCGTTGTTCATGGCACGGCGGTTGATCAACGAGGTAGCCGTCAAATCGCCGGCTTTGCCATTGGATCGACGATTACCCTCGACATCTTATTCGGAGGACCGCTGACCGGCGCGGCCATGAATCCGGCGCGGGTTTTCGGCCCGGCGCTAGCCGCGAATTTTTGGCACGACCATTACGTTTATTGGCTCGGCCCATTGCTGGGCGGGGCGTTGGGCGGCTTGGTTTACCGGGTCTTCATCGAACGAAAACCGGAGCCGTCGGTCAGCTAAGCGCGGTTGCGAGTGTTTCGATCGGCAGCAGCGCGAGAAATTTTTTTGCATCGTCGATTTGCAGAACTGGCCGCGCCAGGTGCGCTGCCAGAAAGCTTGCGTCGGGCAAATGTGCGATTCCGGCTTGGGCCGTAATCTCGCATTCGGCTAGTTGTTCGATCACGCGCGAGACCTTCGTGAAGCCTGTCTGCCCTGACAGCCGGGATGGCTGTCTTCCAAATTGAATGGTGCAAACGCCGGGCGCAGTTGATTCGACAAAAGGAGATAGAGTGAACGCATGCTGAATCAAAATCTCGGTGATCGATCTTTCTCGCGCACGCTCGCGCGTTTTTATCGCCACGTGCAAACAGCGCGCTAATGCCTGACTCGGCGTCATCCCTTTGCGAACCCCGGTGGATTCGGCAGCGTGATTCAGTTGAATGATGACCGGTTTGTTTTCCTGTTCCTCGATGAGCGCCACGGGCTGCGTGCGCAATTCCGGTTGATGACGGATGGCGGCCTGCAAATAAAAGTTCGGTAAATAAATCGTCGCAAACATCAACTTGCAGTGGCGAGGTAGGGACGGCGCGCTGCGCCGTCCGGACATCGCGGCACGATGTCCCTACCGAGATGTGATCGATGAATGCGAAATTGCAATCGCGAAGTCGCATTATCTTTTTCAAAAGTTTCCAGCGTCCACAAATTGTCGAGAACGATTTTTAATTGTGCGCTGCCCACCATGCTCTGGCGGGTCAAGACCAGGCATGCATTGGAGGTTGGTTCGACCAGCCGTTGCAAACGATACCAGCTCGTTTGGGGAATTTTCCGCAATTCCGCTGGCGGATTGAGGACAAGATCGACAATCACCAATGGGAAATTGCGGTCACGCAAGAGCAGATCGGCTGCTTTGATCGCCTCTAATGCTTTGTCGCAACGCACCCAAAGCAGATGACCCAAACACGCGTTGCCAAGGGGTTGCGGATCAAACGATTCGCAGCCATCGATCAGCGCGATGGGTTGGGGCACACTCGCGCTTTGAATAAGCGCATGAATGAGCGAGGCGCTTCCCGCGCTTACTTGCGGGCTAATCAATTCGGTGATGCTCCCTTTGGGCAACCCGCCACCGATCGGTTGATCGAGAAAAGATAAACCTGTGATTAAACGCCCCTGCTTGGAGACAGGCGGGTGAGGAAACCGTTCGGTCAGGAGGTTTCGAAGATCGACAACTTTGCCGCTCGCAGCCATCGAGAGAAGATGGCATAGATGATAGATATGTTCAAAGGAACATTATTTCGCGAAACTTTCGGAGTTTATTAGCGCTTTCGTCGCTCTTGCTTTCGCACCAGCGATACCATCACGCCCTGAATCTTCAACTCACGCGCCGGAATCAAATTTGGATACCGTGGGTTTTCCGCTTTTAGATAAGGCCGTCCATGCTCCATCACGTAGCGTTTCAAGGTTGTTTCCCCATCGATCAGCGCCGCCACGATATCGCCATTGTGTACCTCTTTGCTGTCTTCCAAAATCACGATGTCACCATCGATAATATGCGCGCCGATCATCGAGTCGCCCTGCACGCGCAAGGCAAACTTTTCTCGATTTTTTGAAATATTGGCCGAGCGCGTATCGAGGGAAACATGGCCTTCGATCGTCTGCTCGGTCAGGGCGGACATCCCGGCGGGAATCTGTCCATAAATCGGAATATCAGTGATGCGAACCTTTTGCACCGGCGTAATCAAGGCACGCGCCTTGCGCGCATGCCGATCGAGAAAGCCTTTGCGCTCGAGCGCGGCAATGTACTGCATGACCGATGTTTGGCTGGCGAAACGAAAATGGCTTTGGATTTCGCGCGTGCTTGGCGTAATCCCTTTCTCGCGCTGCTCGCGTTGGATAAAATCGAGAACGTTTTTCTGACGGTCCGTCAGCATTGCCTTATGATCGCTGAAATCAATCCTCGCGCAAGTTCAAATGAACAGATATGCATGTTTGCTTCTACAACTCTGCCGTGCGCGCGTCGCGCACAGCGACGTGGCACAGTCTGGCTCTATTGAGAAACTGTTCTGCTTAAGCGCCGTAGGCGCGTCACGTTTATAGAACATCGTCTCGATAAGGAGACAAGCTCCATCCGAAGCGACATGTTTGTGCTGATGCCGCTCCTGACGGAGCTTCATTCTGAGGGCGAATTGCATGCTATAAACACGGCGCGCGTACGGCGCTCGTGTGGCCGTGCCTCTGTGAGGCGCGTGCGCAGGGCCCGCAGGGCCGTGACTACAGGTCAGACCGCGAAACTCTCGCCGCAAGAGCAGTGCGCGACCGCATTCGGATTGGTGACTTTGAAACCGCCTTTTTGCAGGTCTTCGCTGTAATCGAGGACCGAACCGCTGACGAAGAGTGCGCTCTTTGGATCGACAACCAGACGCACGTTGGAGGTTGGAACAAGAATGTCGCGGTCTTTGGGGCCGTCGACCAAGTCCATGGTATATTGCAGGCCCGAGCATCCGCCTCCGATCACAGCCAGACGCAAAGCGCCGTTTGGTCTGCCTTGTTTTTCGAGCAACGAAGTCAACTTGCGCGACGCATTCTCGGTCACTTTGATCAAGCGCTCGTTGCCAATCTTGTAATTGATTGTCGGCGCAGTTGGTTGTTCGGAGGTCTGCACGGTAGAATCAGATCACGCAGCAATCAAAGCTGCTGGCTCGAACGACCTTTGCAAGTGGTCTTGCGCGATTGCATCGATCTCTGCCAAGGTCGAAACATGCTGAAATTTCTCACGGAGCACTTTGCTGCCGGGGAAACCTTTCGAGTAGGCCATCAGCCGCGCGCGCATTGATCGGATCGCCGGTTCTTCTGCTCCCCAGGCTTGGACAGCGAGGCGGCAATGTCGCAGGATTAAGTTCCACCGTTCCGATAAGTCTGGTGGATCGACCATCTCCCCCGTCGCGAGATATTGTTTCGTTTGACTGAAAATCCATGGGGCGCTCATGGCCGCGCGACCGATCATCGCGCCCGAAATTCCGGTTTCACGACGTCGTTTCGCCACATCAGCCGCGCTCGAGAGATCGCCATTTCCAATAACGGGAACCGGAACCGCGGCGGCAACTTCGCCGATGACGTTCCAATCAGCCGCACCGGCGTACCCTTGTGCGCGGGTGCGTCCATGCACGGTGATCGCCGCGATTCCGGCATCGACAAGAACGCGCGCGACGCGGGTGGCGTTGATTGAATCGGCGTCCCACCCAATCCGGATCTTCGCCGTGACCGGCATCGGGGCGGCCGCGCGAACGACCGCGACGGCGACGCTGGCGAGAGTTGGGCAATCCTTCAACAACGCTGAGCCGCCATTCTTCGCGACCACTTTATTGACCGGACAACCAAAGTTTAGATCGACAAAATCCGGGCGCACCCAATCGATGACCTGGCGCGCTGCATCCGCCATGTGCTCGGCATTTGCACCGAAGAGTTGCACACCAATTGGCCGCTCAATTTCGTCGAAGTCGAGATACTCGCGCGTCCGCTCGTTGCGCCGAAAGATTCCTTCAGCCGAAACGAATTCGGTCGTGAGGACATCGGCACTGTACTCCCTGCACAGTTGCCGGAAGATTTTGTCCGATACTCCGGCCATCGGAGCTAGATAAAGGGGGAAACGGCCGGAAAACCATGGGAGCCTAGAGGACATGTCGATCTTTCAACTATGCGCCGCTGTCTGGAGCAAGTTTGCGACTTCATTTTGCACGTCTTCCAATTCATCGAGCCGCAATTGCGGGTCGGGCACAATGAAAACGTCGCCGGTCGGTCCGTGCTCATAAACCAAAACGCGTCCGTTCGCAGCGTCTTCGCTCTTAATTTGTTTCAGGACCCGCTTGCGCTCCAACATGGCGGCGAGAATGTAACATGCGTTCGGCGGAGCGTTTTTCGATGCAATCAAACGCCGGAAAAGTTGCTCGGCATTTTCTTTTGCCAGAGGCTCGGGCGCCGGCGGTGGCAGAGGTTCGTAACGTGTTTTCCAAAATGAAAATGGCTGAATGTTCTCGTTCCGGTTTAACCACGCTTCTTCACTCAAATCTTCACGGCGATAGCCATCAGCATCGCGAAAGAGCAGCGTGTAGAAATATTCGCCGGGCGCGAAAGGTCGATGGGTGGAGGCACACGCATCTGCGCGATGCTTGATCGCCCATTCGTTTGGGAGCGGATTCATCGCGCCAATATACGCCGCGCCCTGAGGAGATGAAAGCCGGGCGCCTCGCGGTTGGAAGCGCGAAGATAGAGCAAGTAAAGACCGATCGCAGCGAAGAGAAGGTTCGGCGTCCACCCTGCGACCCACGGAGAAATGCGGTCGCCCTCGCCCAGCGCGAGAAAGAGGTGCGTGAGAAAATTCATCGCGAAAACGAGAATGATTGAAGCGGCCACGCTGGAAAGAACACCGCGGCGCGAGTAACCGATACCCAGTGGCGCCGCAATGCAGACCACCACCAAACAGGTCCACGGCAGGGCGAGACGGTACTGAAGGTGCGTGCGGAATGGCGCGAGCAGGGTGGTGGGGAAATCGGCATTGAACTGCAGGTATTGACGCAGCTCCGGCAGACTGAGGAATTCCGCGCGCGCATTGGCGCTGCCCAAGCGAAATGGCGTTTCGCTCCAGTTGTCGATCTTGAGCGACGGATAGATCTGTTCCTCGAGAATGTTGCCGGCTGGATCGTAATGGACCACCTTCACCTCTTCGAGTTCCCAGATTTTCGTTTCCGGGTGATAGAGAGCGCGCGTTGCCAGATAATTCGTCACGATACTGTCATGCGCGTCCTGCTGGAGCACCTGGACACTATTGAAAGTGTCGCCGCCGGCGCGAAAATTCTGGACGAACCAGGTGCGCGCGTCGGTTCGATTGCGAAAGATTTGTCCCTGGATCAGTGTCTCTGGATGCGCATGCGCTTCCGAGAGGAATGTTTTGCGCGCCAGCTCGGCATGCGGCGCGAGCGAATAGTTTAGCGCCATGGTTGCTGCGACCGTAAGCAACCCCATGCCGATGAGTGGGAGAAGAACGCGCGGAAGGCTCACGCCTGCGGTCAGCATCGAGACGATCTCATTCGCGCGCGACATTCGCCCCAGCGAAAAAAGGAGCGCGAGCAAAAGTGAAACCGGCAGGAGGATGATAAAAACCTGCGGAACCTGAGTGAGATAATACCGGACGGTGAGAAGAAGACCGACATGCTCGTCGATAAAGGTCGAAATATTGTCGCTAATGTCGAAGATGAGCCAGATCGAGATAAAGCCCGCGATGCAGTAAAGATAGACCTGCAAAAAATTGCGAATGACGTAGCGATCGAGGAGTCTCACGGGAATTTCGAATTTCGATTTGCGAATTACAATAGCATTTCCGCGAATGGATTTCAGTCGCTGGCAAATAACTGGACCTCCAAATCGGTCGTCGCCTATCCCATGATCGCGCTGAAAGATTCTCTGGGCACTGAATTTGTCGAACGAATTCGCAAAATCTTCTCGGAAAATGGACGCCTCTCAAAGGCGACGAATTTCGAGTTCCGTCTGCAACAGCAGGAGATGGCCGTGGCGGTGGCGCGCGCCCTCGAGGAAGATCGGCATCTGGTGGTCGAAGCGGGCACCGGCGTCGGAAAATCGCTCGCCTACCTCGCGCCCGCAATTCTGTTCGCGCTGGAGCAACACAAAAAGGCAATCGTCTCGACGCACACGATCAATCTTCAGGAACAGCTTCTTTACAAAGATATCCCAATTCTAAAAAAGATTTTACCGGTCGAGTTCGACGCCGCGCTCATGAAGGGGCGGCAAAATTATCTTTGCCCGCGACGGCTGGAGCGTGCGCGGCAACAAGCGAATGAGCTTTTCACCGGTCCGGAACAAAATGAATTGACCCGACTCGCGGAATGGGCCAGCACGACCCGCGACGGCTCGCTCAGCGATCTCTCAGTCGAGCCCGATCCAAAAGTCTGGACCCAAGTTTGCAGCGAAGCGCACCTCTGCACGCAAAAAACCTGTGGTCAAAACCCGCGTTGTTTTTACCAGCACGCTCGCAAGCGTCTTCTCGCGGCAGACCTGATCGTGATGAATCACACGCTGCTCTTCACCCTCCTGGGCCGCCCGGACGAACAGGAAGAGCGGGAGAGTGGTTATCTTTTCCCGAACGATTTCATTATTTTCGACGAGGCGCATAGGGTCGAGCAAGTCGCTTCACGCCAGATCGGCATCGGCGTCGCGCAATACGGGCTAAGATCGACAATTCAACGGCTCTACAATGCGCGCACGCGGAAGGGCCTGTTTACCGTGATGCGCGACGCAAACGGCGTCCGGTTGGCGGACGAACTGGTCGATGATGTCGACAAGTTCTTTGCCGCGGTCGAATCGCGATCTGATTTTCGCAAAGGCCGCGAATTTCGTGTTCGTGATGTTGATTTTGTCCCGGACACAATCACGGGGCGATTGACCGCGCTCCAGGCACGCATCGCGGAAGTGGCGAAGCGCGCCGATGACGAATTTCTGAAAGCCGAATTGCAGGAATTTGGCCGACGCATTCGGGACGCCCGAGACGGCATCGCCATTTTTCTCGAGCAAAGCGCGCAGGAACACGTTTATTGGGTCGAGCGCACGGGAAAAACCGCGCAATTTCTTTCGCTCAACGCCGCGCGCATCGACCTCGCGCCGGTCCTGCGCCGGATGATTTTTCGGGAGAACTGTTGTTGCGTGATGACAAGCGCGACGCTGGCGGTCGGCCGCCCCGATCTGGCTTATTTTCGGGAGCGCATCGGTGCGACTGAAGCCGAGCCGCTACAACTCGGCAGTCCTTTCGATTTTCAAAAGCAGATGAAACTGTACATCGTGCAAAAAATGGCGGACCCCCGCGACACCGGATATCAGAAAGAACTGGAGCACTGGATCGCGCATTTTGTCGAACAAACGGACGGTCGCGCGTTCGTTCTTTTTACGAGCTACCGCGACATGCAGCAGTTGGCCGGGCAGATGCAGACATTTTTCGCGGTAAGGAAGATGAATCTTCTCGTGCAAGGCGGCGGCGCGCCTCGCGGGAAGCTGCTCGAACAATTCAAAACAACACCGCGCAGCGTCCTTTTCGGCACTGACAGCTTCTGGAGCGGTGTCGATGTTCCCGGCGAAGCACTTTCTAATGTGATCATCACTCGATTGCCGTTCGCTGTGCCAGACGATCCGCTCATTGAGGCGAAGTTGGAACTCGTCCAGGAACGCGGCGGCGATCCTTTCACCGAATATTCGTTGCCGGAAGCGATCTTAAAACTTCGCCAAGGCGTCGGGCGTTTAATCCGCACCAAAAGCGACCACGGCATCATCGTCATTCTCGACAACCGCATTGTGACCAAGCCGTACGGCCGCTCGTTTTTGGCGGCGCTGCCGAAATGCCCAGTGGAAATTATTTGAAATGGGCCGGCTGTTTCGTGTGTTCATCGGTCTTTGGATCGCGCTGGTTAGCGTAAACGCTGCCGATGAAATGCGAGTTGCGGTTTCGATTCGCTATCTTGAAATTAAAGGAACAAGTCACGCCACATTTATCGCAAGCGCGGCAGAAAGCAAAAACCAGTTCTCGCTGTTGAAACAACGCTCTAGTAGCCGCTCAGTGGGCGAAGCGCGGCGAAACACATCGTCTGCTCGTGTTCGACAAAGCATCAGTCGCAATTCAAAAAGCGAAAATGCGACCGCCGAAGTCGTGGAAGGAATTTGATTTGGCGGACCGAGCGGCGCGGCGTGCCGCAGGTTTAGAGAACGCCGATGTTGTCCAGCAAACGCTCATTCACATAAACGAAATCGACGCTGAACAGCCAATCGAGGCAGAGGTATTGACTCCCATCGACGTTCCGGAGTGCCACTGAGCACGCCTGCCGACCGGGCGGTTCTTTTTTCGATAGACAAGGATCAAGCCGCTCGTTTACATGGAGAAGAAATAGATGCCAGAGATTTTTGATCGAGTAATTGTTCTCAATCTCGTTGCGAACACGCTGATCTTCTATGTCGCGGCGCGACTCTATCTGTTGCCGCTGATTCCGCGCGTTCGACCCCAACAGATTCTCGTTCCGATCCTGCTTCTGCATTCAACGCGGCATTTGGGAGTGATGTTCCTGACGCGCGGCGCAACGTATCCGGGATTGCCACAGGAATTCGCGTATCCGGCCGCATTTGGAGATTTGATAACCGCGATCATCGCGTTCGTCGCAATTCCGTTCGTGCTGCGCGGTTCTGGTTTAGCCAAGCCGATAGTGTGGGCCTTTAACATTTTCGGGACGGTCGATCTACTCGCCGCGATTACGACCGCTACGATTTACAACGCGCCGGTGGCGATGGGACCGGCCTATTGGATCCCGGCGGTGGCGGTGCCGCTATTATTGGTGGCTCACTACGTGACTTTTGTT
>DATMPQ010000307.1:0-9283 GCA_035567015.1 Chthoniobacterales bacterium
ATAATTTTGGCCGTCCACTTCATACTGACCCTGGCCGTCAAAGGTCATGCGGAAGCGGCTGCTCATGGCCGCGGATCCGAATTGAGGATTGCTCCGCAACGCGCGCACAGCACGGAGAAAAAACTCGCGCCGAGCTTCGTCCGTCGGATAAGCGCCTTCCATCAAACCCATGCGCGCGGTGTAGACGGCTTCTTCGTCGTAACCGTAGGCAAGCGTGAGCTGATTCCGGATCGATTTGATTTGGAGAGTCGCCGCGATCAGAAGCGCAGCTGTCAACGCGATCTGCCCGACCACGAGAACGCGGGTGATGATATTGACCAGGCGGCTGGTGTTGCCGCGGCCGCCCTCTTTCATCATCTCCGCCGCGTTGCCGCGGGCGCTGAGCAATGCCGGAATTAAACCGGAAGCGAGCGTGGCAACCAAAGTTATGGCGACCGTGAATACGAGAACGGGCCCATCAATTTTGAATTGGACCCAGTAAGGCAAGGGCTGCGACAAGGAGTTGATCGAGCGCACGAACATATCGACGCCCCAGTAAGCGAGCAAAATCCCGGCGACCGCTCCGAACGCGGCGACCACGAAACTTTCGGTCAACATTTGGCGCACGATTCTCCAGCGGGTGGCGCCCAATGCACCGCGAATAGCCACTTCCTTCGCACGCAAAGCGGCGCGGCCAAATTGCATATTCATCACGTTTACGCACGCGATCAGCAAAACGAAGATGACCGCGGCCAGCATGGCCCAAACTGTCTGGCGCAATTGCACGCCGGTCATCGCGTGAATCAGCGGCTGCACACTGGCCGAGGTCAGGTTTTGGTTCGTCTTCGGATTGTCCTGCGCGATATGGCGGGCCAGGCCGACAAACTCCGCGTTCGCCTGATCGATACTCACGCCGTTTTTCAATCGGCCCATCACTGCGGGTGCGGCGTTGTTAGCGCCGAGCAAAAGTTCTCCGCGCGGTTTCGGTGGAAACTCATTATAAAGAGGCACCCAGAGTTCTTCGGAAACCGGGAACTTAAAATTCGCCGGCATCACACCAATAACCGTGGCCGCCTTGCCGTTAATCCGAACACTTTGGCCGACGATGTTCGGATCACCGCCGAAGTCGCGCTTCCAGATTTCATTACCAAGAATGGTCACTTTCTCCGCGCCGGCCTTATTGTCTTCGGCCGTGAAATCGCGGCCTAGAATTGGCGATACGCCGATGATCTTGAAAAAGTCCTCGGTCACATAGGCGCCGGTGTAACGCTGCGGATTGTTTTTGTAAGTAACGTTGATTGTCGATCCATTCAGATAGCCGGCCATTTGCGCGAATGACTGCTGCCCTGCGCGCAAATCCTCGTAATCCTGAGCCGTCGGAATGTTGCCGATCCCGAAATTATTGTTTGGCGCGGTGCCTTGAGGATCGATCAATCCCACGCTCATCAACTGTTCGGGGTGCGGGAAGGAAAAACCGCGTAAGACGACTGCGTTGACCACGGTGAACTGGGTCGTCGCGCCGCCGATGCCAAGTCCGAGCACAAGCACGGCCAGGAAACAAAATGACTTCTCCTTGAACAAAACTCGAAGACCGACGCGCACATCCTGACGAAACGAATCTAGAATCATATAGAGTTTACCTGTTGTTATTTGTTAACGATCCAGCCGTCGCGCAGTTGGATGACGCGATTTCCGTAACCGGCATTTTTCTCGGAATGCGTCACCTGCACGATGGTTGTTCCTTCGGCATTCAATTTTTTGAACAAATTCATGATCTCTTCGCCCTGGCTGGAATGAAGATTGCCAGTCGGCTCGTCGGCGAGGAGAAGCTTCGGATTCGAAATAATTGCGCGCGCGACGCCGACGAGCTGTTGCTGTCCGCCGGATAACTGAGCCGGATACAAATCTTTTTTTCCAACGATTTGGAAACGGTCGAGCGTGTCCGCGACAATGCTTTCTCGCTCGCTCCGGTTTACCTTGCGATATGAGAGCGGGATCTCGAGATTTTCGTAAACGGTCAAATCATCCAGCAGATGATATTGCTGAAACACGAACCCGATCTGTTCGTTGCGAAGCGCGGCGCGCTCTTTTGCTTTGAGAGGATGGACGCCAACGTCGCTGAGAAAATATTCGCCGCTCCAACCGTGGTCGTGCATTCCAAGAATGTGCAGGAGGGACGACTTTCCCGCGCCGGACGGGCCCATGATGGAAACAAATTCGCCCTCCGCGATATCAACGTTAATGTCGCGCAGGACATAAAAGAATTTTCCTTTGGCCAAAGGAAAAAAACGTTCGATGTGACGCAGCTTGATCATAAACCTAAGCGTTGTGACTGAGCGCGATCATTGGATCGGCACGGGTGGCGCGAAGGGCCGGAACGTAGCTGGCGACCAACGCGATCGTGGTGAGAACAACCGTAACGATTGCAAAAGTGGCCGGATCGAATGCGCCGACGTTGTAGAGCAAAGCAGATAGCGCGCGGGTCGAAAGAAACGCGAAAACAAGTCCGATCGCGGTCCCGATTCCAACTAATTTCAATGCGTGCCCGACAACTAGGCGAAGCACATCGCTACGCTGCGCACCAAGCGCCATCCGCACGCCGATCTCATGCGTGCGTTGCGCGACCAGGTAGGAAATTACTCCATAGATTCCGACGCCTGCCAGTGACAATGCGATTCCGGCGAAAACCCCGAGCAACACCATCGGCATCCGCCGCGGCGCAACGGATTCTGCGGTCACCGCCTCGAGCGTGCGCACGTTTGCAATTGGCTGATCGGGATCAATCGACTGTATTTCGCGCCGGATGGCGGAGGTGAGACTGCGCGGATTCTGGGCGCTCCGGACGGCCAGAACCATGGTCGGCCACGGGCCTTGGGCGAGTGGAACATAATATTCCGGAGCAGGATCGACATCGAGCCCGCGGTGGCGAATGCTGCGGACGATCCCAACAATCGTCATCCATTTCGGATCTGGCTTGCGGGTATCGTCAAAGGTAATTCGCTTTCCGAGGGCGTCTTCGTTTGGCCAGTATTTTTTCGCCAGGGCATCGTTAATGATCACAACTCGGGGAGCGTCGATGTTGTCCGATTCAGCGAAGAAACGCCCGCGCAGGAGCGGCGTTTTCAACACGCGCAAATAATCCGGCGTGATAACGCGTAGTTCCTCGTCCGGCGTGGGCTCTTTCCCACTCGATCGGCCCTCAATCGCAAATGAAGAATCGGTATTCGAGCCGCTTAAAGGAAGTACGACCGTAGCAGCTGCAGCCTCTACTCCAGGCAATTGGCGAACGCGGCGCAACGCTTCATTCCAGAAATTTATGACCGCTTCACCATGATTGTAGTCAGGGCTTCCGGGCAGCGGATATTTCGGAGCGGGGAGATCAATCTCCGCAGTGAGCACGTTATGGCGATCGAACCCGGCATCGATGTTTTGCACGCGCGCATAACTCTTGAGCAAGAGGCCAGCACCAACGAGCAGCACCAACGCGAGAGCGATCTCGACAACGACGAGTGAATTACGTACCCGATTGCGTCGCGCACCACTCGTCGATGAACGTCCGCCTTCCTTCAGAGCTTCAGTGAGCTCTGGCTTCGCGCTCGCAAGCGCCGGAATCAATCCAAATAAAATTCCAGTTCCAACCGCGACCACTGCAGTAAAGATCAGAACCACAAGATCGACATTCACTTCGGCAAGTCGGGGAATCGTGCGCGCTCCAATCTGCTTGAGCAATTCGAGTCCCCATACGGAAAGAACAATTCCAGCAGCTGCGCCAGCGAGGGCCACCAACACGCTTTCGGTCAGCATTTGGCGCAGCAATCGCCAGCGAGCAGCGCCGAGCGCTACTCGGATTGCGAGCTCGCGTTCGCGCGTGCTCGCGCGTGCCAGCAGCATCGTCGCCAGGTTCGCACAAGCAATCAGCAACACAAACATCACCGCGCCGAGCAAAATCGCTAGGCCACTGCGCAATCCACCCACCACTTGATCCTGCAGCGGGTAGATCCGAGCCCCGAAGCCTGAGTCTTTATAATTGTCAGGGTATGCGTGAATCCAATTCGCCATGATTGTATCCAGTTCGGCTTGCGCTTTGACCGGTGAAACATCGGACCGCAACCGCGTCATCAGGCCATAACTGCGGTTACCCCGATCCTTTAGCTCCCTCGGAGTGAATGCAACCGGTTTCCAGATATCAACTCGTTCGGCGAATTGATTTCCTTGAACACCAAACAGCGGAATCGGAAATTCAAATTTGGCCGGCATTATCCCGATCACGGTGTAACTGTGGCCATTTAAAAGAAGTGATTTACCGATCAGTGACGGGTCGGAATTAAAACGGCGCTGCCAGAGTCGCTCGCTTATCACGATCATGTCGTCGTGACCCTGGCCTTGTTCTTCGCGAGCAAATGTGCGGCCTTTGATCGGTTCCACCCCGAGCAAAGGAAATAACGACGGCGTTACCAACGCGCCGGAAATGCGTTCGGGAACATCACCCCCGCTGAAATTAAATGTTTGGTAAATGAACGCCGCCAGACCGGTGCCGCCTTGGAATTCCTTTTCCAAATCGAGATACTCCGGCGGCGAAACTGGAATTCGATCCAGTCCTTGGGTCGCGAACCGTTCCCAGATTAAGGCGATTTGGGAAGGTTTTTGGTAGGGCAGCGGACGGACCAGCAGCGCGTTGATCAAGCTGAACACCGAGGTGTTTGCGCCGATCGCCAGCGCCAAAGTCGCGATTGCGATGACGGTGAAGCCAGGACTTTTCAGCAACCCGCGCAGCGCCACCTTGATCTCACTCAGCATAGGACGATGTCTGATCTTAGCCGGTCATTCGTAACGGAGTGCTTCGACCGGATTTAACGCGGCCGCACGACGTGCCGGCAGCCAGGTCGCGACGAGAGCAGCGGCCGCGAGTAACATGGGTGCAGCGGTAAAGGCGATTGGATCGAATGCGCCAACCTCATACAAAATTCCGCTGAGTATTTTTCCTGTCGCGGCAGCGAGAAAAAGGCCAAGCGCGATGCCGCTAAGAAGCATGATCAGGCCTTCGCCGATGATTAATCGCAAGACCGCGGCCGGCTTTGCGCCAAGCGCCATGCGGATCCCGATCTCACGTGTTCGCCGCGCGACCGAATAAGCTTTGACTCCGTAGAGACCAACTACGGCCAGACCAAGTGCAAGTCCGCCGAAAATGGAGAACAACGCCGCGCCCGCGCGAACAAGCCAGAGGTCCAGGTTTGAATCGAGATGCTGGGCGAACGTTCGTAATGAAAGAATTGGAATTGAAGGATCGACATCGCGCACCGTGCGTCGCAGCAAATCGGCCGTGCTGGCTTCGTTTCCGGGAGCGAGCGAACGGAATCGAACAAAAAAGGAAACGTCGCTTTGAAATCCACGCGCGAACGGTAAGTAAATTCCGCCGGACGCCTCCTTTTCAAAGAGCGCGTGGCGCGTTGCCGGCACGACGCCGACTATTTCGATCGTCTCGTCCTTCTTTTCCGCTTCATTCAAGTCAGCACTCCTTCCGACGTGGCCGCCTCCGCCATCCTGGGCCGACGGCGCGTTTGGATTCGCATATTGGATGCGTTGTCCGAGCGCATCACCATCCGGCCAGAGCTTCTTTGCCAGAACTTCGTCGATGATCGCAACCTTCGGACCAGGCTCGGTCGCCTCCGCCTGGGTGAACGCGCGACCGCGAATCACGGGCAATCCAACGGTTGAAAAATAATCCACGCCGACGCTGTTCCATGGCACGTCGAAGGCAAGACCTTCGGCCGCGGTGACTGGCCTGGCGTCGGGAGCGACATGGAGACCGGCGCGTTGGACTTTTCTGCTTAACTCAAACATTCCGAACGGAACGATTGAAGTGATGCTCGCGTGCTCTACGCCTGGCAGCGCCGCCAGTTTCTCGCTCAAGTTGCGATAAAGTTCCTGCGCGCGCTTCGGTTCATAACCGGCCAGACTCGCATCGACCTCGAGAATGTAGCTTGCACCCGGTTTTAATCCCGTATCAACCGACGCGGCTTTGCCTGCGCCGCGAATAAACAAAGCCGCAGCCGTAATCAGCGCGAGCGAGAACGCGATTTGCACGACAACGAGCGGATTGCGCGGCAAAAATCTCCAGCGACGGCGCGCGACATCTTCCCCGGCGTGTTCTTTCAGATCCATCACCACCACGCTCCGCGAAATTTTCCATGCCGGCCCGAGCGCGAACATGAGCGTGCCGAGCAGGCAAAATCCGAATGTCGCCGCCAAAATTGCGGGGTTCGGTCCGGTCAACCATACAATGTCGAGCGGCATCAGCTTGCGCATTGAGCCAACCAGCAAATCGGACGACCAAAGTCCAAGAACGAGTCCACCCACGCCGCCGAGTACCGCCAGCACAAAGCCTTCGGTGAGAAGCTGCCGAACGATACGCCAACGGCTGCCGCCGAGCGCGAGACGGATCGCGATTTCTTTGCGGCGCGCTGTGCCTCGCGCCAGCAGCATGTTTGCAAGATTAAGACATGCCACTAGCAGCACCACTACCGCCATTCCGAGCAGCAATGGCGCGATAACTTTTATCCCGCTCTCGGCCGTCGGGTTGTTGCTCACCGAATTACGCGACACCGGTGCCGTTAGGAATGTCTGATCCTTTTGCTCGACCGGGTAGGCTTTTTCCAAATTGGCCGCGAGCCCTTCGAGCGCAGGTTTGGCCGCGGCCGCCGTCATCCCGGGTTTAAGACGGCCCATGATCCGCACGTCTGTTCCTTTTCGATCGTTAATCGTGGTCTTATTGTCCGATTCAAAATCGTTCGCGACCTGATCATAAACACTCATCGGCAGCCAAACTTCCGGCGAAAGAATTTGCATCGTGCCGACGAAACCCTTCGGCGCGATTCCGACGATCGTGAACGAGCGGCCGTTGATTAGTAACTGCGAGCCGAGCACGCCTGGATCGAGATCGTGCTTCTGCCAGTAACGATAACTGACAATCGCGACCGGCGCGTCGTGGCCGGGCGTTTCCTCTTCCGGCAAAAATGCACGGCCTCGCGCCAACGGAACGCCGAGGACGGAAAAATAGTTCGAAGTAACGACGGCACTGAACGCACGGCGGGTATCGCCTTTCTGGCCGAGGCCAATAAACGCGAGGTTGAACCCCATTACGTCACTGAAGACGGTGTTCTGCTCGCGAACGTCGAGATAAGTCGGATAGGAAAATCCGCGGAATTTTTTCGGATCCTTCTTGTCCTGGGAAAAGAGCTGGGCCATTTCGTGCGGTTTGGCATAGGCAGGCGGGGCAAAGAAAAGCGTGTTCACTAAACTGAAAACGGCAGTGTTCACGCCAATGCCGAGCGCGAGTACGGTTACCGCTGCAATCGTGAACGCCGGGGCCTTGAAAAGCTGCCGAACGGCAAACCTAAGGTCTTGAATCATGCGATTCGCTCCTAGGCAGCGATTCGATCTTCAACGACTCGACCGTCGAATAAGTGAACGGTGCGATCGGCGTGCTGGGCAAAACGCTCGTCATGGGTCACCATGCAGATAGTCGCGCCACCGGCGTGCAATTCCTTCAAAAGATCCATGACGGCTTCGCCATTGCGCGAATCAAGATTGCCGGTCGGCTCATCGGCTAGAAGAATTGCCGGCTTACCTGCCAGGGCTCGCGCCACTGCGACGCGTTGCTGCTGACCGCCGGAAAGCTGGCTGGGCAAATGTTTGGCGCGATGTCCCATGCCGACGCGCTCGAGCGCTTCGGTGACGAATTGTTTCCGCTCGCCTGCAGCCATTCCTCGATAGGTCAGCGGCAACTCGACGTTCTCGTAAACGGTCAGGTCGCCGATTAGGTTGAAGCTTTGAAAGATGAATCCGATCTCACGATTGCGAATGCGCGCGCGATCGGGAAACGAGAGATTCGCGACTTCGTGGCCTTTGAGCGAGTAACTTCCGTCCGACGGCGTGTCGAGCAAACCGAGGATCGACAATAGCGTCGATTTTCCGCAACCGGACGGGCCGGCGATGGAAATATATTCGCCCGGGCGAATGTCCAGATGAATGCCCGAAAGCGCATGTGTCTCCACTTCGTCCGTTAGGAAAACTTTGGTGACGTTATCGAGGTGAATGAGAGGGGTTGATCCGTTGTTCATATTCGTATTTCTGATTTCTGACTTCTGATTTCCGATTGGGAATTCCTCGATACCGGCTGCTGGGGACGAGATGCCGAGATGTAGGAGGCGGCGAGGATTGCGGTCAGTTCGTTTGCCTCGCACAACAATGAACCGACTTTCTTTTCGGGGAGAAGCCGCTCGGCAATTATCAACTCCAGCCAAAGCGCCGTCTCGTCTGCTTCTTCCTCGGCGACATCCAATTTGGAGATGAATTCCGCCTTTGAACGTCCACGACACGCAGCGCGATAATTTGCTGCTATGCTTGTCCCACTGCGGACCAACTGACTGGCAATCGCTCGCCCCTTCGGCGTCTTTGGCAGTGCATCCACCAAACGCATTACTCTAAGCGCAAATTGCTTCGTCCGTTCCTTAAGTTCTTGTGCATTCACATCGAAAATCAGCAATCAGTATTCAGAAATCAGCAACTAGTTCAGTCGAATGCGTTCGTGGGAGTCCCACGCGCTGGTGTCAGATAAAATAACTTGGTCGCCAGGTTGGAGACCGTTCACAATTTCAATCGTGTTTACCGAGCTCTTGCCCAGCTTGACTGGAGTGCGGACAGCTTGGTTGCTGCCGGCGATGAGTTTGAAAATGCCAACGGTGTTGTTCTCTTGTCCAAAGGCCGGCCGGCCGACATAAATCACATCATTCAACCGTTCGAGCTCGATGGTACCATCGACACTCAAATCCGGGCGCGCACCCTTCGGCAATTCACCATCAATGGCAACATCGACAGTGACGGTTCCTTGTTCGACCGCGGGATCGACACGGACCACGTGGCCGTTGACTGTGCCATTTCGAGTGTCGATTACGGCGGTTTGGTTTATTTGGATGTCCTTTGCCTGTGTTTCCGCGATCTTGACTTGCGCTTTGAGTTTCGTCGGATCCGCCACACGCGCCAGGTTGTCAGCGACTTTAACGCGCTGGCCAATCTCAACCGGCAATTGTTGCAAGACACCTCGCATGCCTGCACGGACATGGAGCGCTTCGACTTGATTTGATTTCAACGTCGCCAGCTGCGTCGCTTGATCGACGGCCGCCTGTTTTGATGCGATCTGCGGTTCGATTGAGTCGCGCGCAAAATTGAGTCGCTTTTCTTCGATTTGGTCTCGATTTGCGAGCTCGGCTTCTTTGACCTTCGATGTTTTGTAGGCGAGTTCGGC
>DATMPQ010000308.1:0-5269 GCA_035567015.1 Chthoniobacterales bacterium
GTCCGGGAAGATGACTTTGCTGCCATAAGGAATCCGGCGCGGATCGACCGCGCAATGTCCAACCCGCAATCGCACGCCAGTGGCGCATTTGTGCCGCCGCGTATCCCGATCAGAACCACGCCCGCCGCTGGCCCAGTAAACGGTGACGCGCGCCAGCAATGATTGCTCGCGCGGCGCGGGCGGAGTGCGACTGCGCGCAAAAGCGAGCGGCACGAACAAGAACACGGGCGCTATCGACGCAATGAATCGCTTCATGTTATTAATTGCAGCAGCCCCTGCGCCCCCCAGTTGGGCAAATGGGTGAAATAACGGGCTCCATCTATGTATGTTAATTGCGTAAAAACAGTCGGTTTAGACGAGCTTTTTCACCTGGAAAAGATCGACGTAACCAAATGCAAGCTGTTGTCCGCAAGCGATGTAGTAGAGCTCATCGCGAAATAGCCCTAACCGTCGTTGAGCAAAAAGTGGATCAAGAGCGTGGCGCCGCTGAGGGCCGCGATCACAACCCGGCCGGTGAAGGACCGCGGGTTCGCCGGTGCCCCGGCGGCGGCTGCGGACATGTCGCGCATTAGGCTCGATTGGCACCTGCCCTTCATCACAACGTATTGACGGTTCCTTTGCTCCGGACGCCTCGACCAAATTAGAAACTCGCAATGAGCTGCCGGGTGATCTGAACTTCAGGACATGTCCGACGCTGACAAACCAATCCGCATCGCCATGTGGTCGGGCCCGCGCAATATCTCCACTGCCATGATGCGCCCCTGGGGAAATCGAGCCGACACCGTCGTGATCGACGAACCATTCTACGCGTTTTACCTGAAGGCGACCGGCAAAAAACATCCCGGCGCCGATGAAGTAATCGCAAGTGGCGAGACCAATTGGCGGAAAGTGGTCGAACGTTTGGCCGGACGACTCCCAGACGGCAAACGCATTCTTTACCAGAAACAGATGACACATCACCTCTTGCCGCAAGTAGATCGACAATGGCTCGGTGCGGTCACGAATTGTTTTCTCATCCGCGATCCGCGCGAAGTGATCGCTTCCTATATTAAGAAGAACCCTGATCCGACGCTTGAGGATCTGGGTTTCGTGCAACAGGAGGAAATTTTCGATTTCGTGGTAAAGACATCGCGCCGCGATATCCGAGGACGTCGCAGCGCGCCGTCCCTAGCAATCGTCATTGACGCAAAAGACGTGCTGGAAAATCCTGAGCGAATGTTGCGACTCCTTTGCGACGCCATTGGCGTCGCATTCGACGATGCAATGCTCTCCTGGCCACCCGGCGTCCGCGACACCGACGGCATCTGGGCGAAATATTGGTACGACGAAGTGGCAAGATCGACATCGTTTCAACCATATCGGCCGAAGAACGAACCGGTCCCCGAGCGGTTACGCGAAATCCATGATCGCTGCCGCGAATGTTATGATCGGTTGTATCAGTACCGACTTCTGTAGCGGCGCTCGATGAGCGTCGGACGAAGAATGCGACGGTCACAGACCGCCGCTACAATTCGAAATGCTCCAGCAATTTAACGAAAAGAACCGCGACCTGGTCGTAAATATCAACGGGCGGCTCATCCATCGCGATGAGGCGGGAATCAGTCCGTTCGATTCCGTGGTGCAAGGCGGCGACGCGATCTGGGAAGGCTTGCGACTTTACAATGGCCGCATTTTCAAATTGCAAGAACACCTCGATCGCCTCGACCGCTCCGCCCACGCGTTGTCGTTCCCGGAAATTCCGCCACGCGAAAAGATCATCGATGAAATCGGGCGCACACTGGCCGCAAATAAAATGCGCGACGGCGTGCACATTCGCCTCACGCTGACGCGCGGCGTGAAAATTACTTCCGGGATGGATCCGCGATTAAATCAAAGCGGACCAACTCTGATCATCCTCGCCGAACACAAGGCTCCGGTTTATTCGAAGGACGGTCTCAAGTTGGTCACCGCAACGGTGCGCCGCTCTCCGCCCGAGGTTCTCGATGCGCGGATTCATCACGCCAACTTGTTGAACTCGATTCTGGCCAAGATCGAAGCGAACAACGCCGGCGCGGACGATGCGCTCATGCTCGACACTAATGGCTTTGTGGCCGAAACCAATGCGACCAACATCTTCATTGTCCGTAAAGGCGAGTTGGCCACGAGCCGCGCGGTCGCGTGCCCGGAAGGAATTACCCGCGCGACGATAATCGAAATTTGCGCCGCCGAAAAAATCCGCTGCGTCGAAACCGATTTGTCACCGGTCGACGTTTACGGCGCAGACGAAATGTTTTGCACCGGAACCATGGGCGAGCTCGCCGGCGTTGTTAAAATAATCGACAATGGAGGCGGCGGGAGCCGAGCGACATGGACGGGAGAGCCCGCGAGGGTTGGCGAGCCGGGAGGCGAACCAATCAACCGCCTGATCGGCGACGGAAAAGTCGGCCCGATGACAAAGCGATTAAGCGACCTTTATCTTCAACGCACCGCTACCGAAGGCGTGCTAGTCGTCTGAGCTGTAGTGGCGGCAGTGTCGGCTGCAGACTTCTGGGAGCGCACGCGCTCTCGCGTGTCGTCTTCGGCGCCTCGCCGAAGATTCTCCGTTTTCAACCTGCTTGATCGCGGCAAGCAGCCGTCGCGCGTTCGCGGGAGAACGCAGGAGATATTCTGTTTCGCACAGTGGTTTGCTGTTTGACTGCGACATTCCTCAAACGAAAGCACCGGATCGGCACAGCGTCACATACTTCATCCATAAACCTGCACCGGTGGTCCCGGCTCGGACCCCGCGTGTTGGCGAGGACATCCTCGCCATCACGAATTTTTATAAAAGATTGTTTCGGCGAGGCGCCGAAACCAGCACGCGAGGGCGCGTTCGCTGCCCAGAGTTTACTTCGCGCGCGATGTACTTCACCATCCACGGACCAGGCGAGTCACGGCAAGGAGCATCGAAATAATCGGCCATGCTGAGATTCCCCCGATAATAGTGAACAGCAAAAAATGAGTCACGTAATCGCGACTCATTTCAGTGGCGAAGAATTCGCTGCTTAATTTGTAGAACGCGGGCGACTTCGTTGCCGGAAGATCGGCGGAAGAACTCGCCTGCGCTTCCGCGGTCGCTTGGAAGGAGTAATCGGTTAACGGAAAACCCCCAGAAGCGTGCTGACTGGGACTAATTTGAAGTGTTGGTTTCATAAATTTCTAAATTGTTAAGTGTGATTCCTAAATGCGGTTCGAGCGGACCGGCGCAAAAAACCCGCGCGTGGTAAGATTCGACCACTGGGGTGCCGCGAATTGCGGGCTCCAACTTGGTGAGATCTAGCGAGCCTTTATGCAGCCTGCCCGCCGTGGCGGACGGCGCGCATTGGCGCGTTGATCGTATTCATCTCTACCACTTTATAGTCGTTTGCATTTCTGTCCAGAGTCCTGGCGCGACATAGTCATAAGTCCCTATCGTCGTGGCAAAAACGATTATGAATATTTTGAAAATCGAATCATCAACCCCGCGAGAAAGCCTGGCCCGGAGTCTCTCGAACGGACCGCCTCGATGCCAAACTGGCTAACCCCCCCGTGCGCTCTCAGCACTGCAACCGAAGGAATGCAGGTTGTTGAGCCGCAGAGGTCGGTGCGCGCTCGCTAATCGGCGGGATACGAGCGACATAGATGGGCGAGTCGAGAGACCAAGTAAGCGGGAGCGCACGAGTCAACCCTTTCGGAGTCCTCGGCGGCAAAGGGCACTCTTGGTGGTAATCGCCTCCGGCTCGGTCGCTTCTGAGTGAGACCCGCGCGGAACAACTTGAAGGATCATGAATTCGGAATGCGCGTTCGTCCAGGCCATCGCCTCTCGCTTTGTTTCAAAAAATCGGTCAACTACGATGGCCTTGAGTTGGCTCGCAGTTCGTCCGCATAGACGAGCGGCTTTGCGACTAATGACTGCCGGTCCGGTATCGACGGCGGTGCAGGCGCGATCAGGAAAGACAACTTTGCTCCCATACGGAATTCGTTTTGGATCGACCGCGCAATGTCCAGGGCGCAACCGTGCGCCGGTACTGGCGTATTTGGAGCCCTCACCTGCCCAATAACTGGTGACTCGCGCCAGGACCGATTCATCGCGCGCGAAAGCGGCGGAGGCCAACGACAATAAAAATATGACCGTGTAAAACAGCTTCATGGTGTTCCAGCGTTGCTCCGATGTTGCCGAGCCTCGGGTGAGCAAGCTATTCTCGATGCCGAAAGCCGCAGGAATGCAGCTTCTACTTCAGATTCGGAACAGCCCCGGCGCGCTAGCCCTTACTGCGCGCGAACTTCTGACGACGACTCGCCGCGGCGAGCCGGCCCTCTCTATAGGCCAGCCCGGCGACTTGTCAATCGATCACATCATCGCGACGGCGTCACCAAGATCGATAACCGCATCATTGGCGACGGTGAAGTCGTCTGAACTGTAGTGGCGGCTGTCTCAACTGCAGATCCATCTGGATTGAGATGCGCCAGCGTTCCCATGGCTCTATTGGCCTGGCCGGCGTCTCGCGTTTCGGCACAAGCTTCTCCGGCCAAATCTTTTTAAATAAAAAAACGCTTGCCCAATTGCACAATTCCCGGCAATCCTCGCCTCCGTGCGGGGACCGGCTTATTTAGCGTTGGCAACTACATCGCTTCTCGTCATTTCCAGCGCAGCTGCGCACGCGCAGGCGCTGGCCCCGTCAACATTGCATCTTACGGGTTCCGAGCAGGAGACCAAGTACGAGCCTGCGCAAGCGATCACGAAAGAACCGGCACAAGTAAATGCGAAGAAACCGGCGAAGGTGATAACGAAAGAAACGGTGCCAGTGATTACAAAAAAGCCGGCACAAGTAATCACTAAAGATTCGGTGCGAACATTTGCGGCAGAGCCAGTGCGACCAATGGATCAACAAAGCACAAGCGCGCCGACCCGGCCTACTTTCCATTTCAGCTTCAAAACCCCAGCGGGGAAGAAAGAATCAGCGCCCGTCATCACGCAGTATTATCCGAAGCGAATCGTTTACCCGTTGGCCAAGGTCGATCGGCACATCGATCGCAAGCTGATGCAAGCGGCGACGATCGCGCAGGAACGGGCGCATGCGCATTCGCGCTCGCTGTGCTGGCATTATGTAAAAGAGGCATTGCTCGCTTCCGGCGTCATCGATTCCCGCCCGAAGAGCGAATTCGCGAAAGACGCCGCCCAAGACCTCGTCAGTAATTACGGATTCAAAAAATTATCGGTGAGCGATCCATTCGCCGCGCCGCTCGGTTCGGTGCTCGTGTACGGCGCCAA
>DATMPQ010000309.1:0-7388 GCA_035567015.1 Chthoniobacterales bacterium
AACCTACCTGGATGAATTCATCTTCCAGGGGTTCATCTTCCGAGAGTTCGGGCCAGACAATGGCAACCTGGCCGGCAGAACCACGGACCCAGGCGCCTCGAATGAGGGTTGGTATAAATGGAAGGGCACTTCCCAACTCGACTGGGCCTGGAAGGGCTTTGATCTCGTTACCATCATGCGCTTCACGGACGGATTCACCGAATTTACGCCAAACCTTCACCAGCACTGGGTTCACCAGACTTTTTTCTTCGACGTCCAAGCTTCCTACGACTTCACTTCCCTTCTTCCGGTTGAGACCAATCCTGTGCCCGGCTATTCCAAGGGCGAAAAAGAGGTCGTGCGCGGCAAGGATGGTGCGCCTGCAGAAACGGCCACGGCTCAGACCAGCAACTACAGTCGTAGCGTCTTGGATCATCTGCTGCGAGGCACGGTCCTTACCATTGGGTGCAATGATGTTTTCGGTCAGGATCCGCCTAAGGCATTTGGGGAAGGCGGAAACGCTGTCGGTTATCCCGGCTTCACTTACGATGCCACCGGCCGGTTCGTTTACGGGCGCCTCACGAAGAAATTCTAGCCCTCGATTCCAGCGTGGTTTGCAAAGAGGGCGTGGCAAAGCCACCCGCCTCTGCTGCTTTTGTGAAACGGAATCATTTCCGTTGTGTTGGTAATTTGCACAGCGGCCTTGCGGGTGTAGTGTCAACTGTGAAGACGCTGATATCTGCAAGCGCTACAACTCTCATCGCCGCCAGCATTCTTGCCGGAACGGTGTCGGGCGGCCCCCCGATCAAGCAAACCTCCGAACGCAAGCAAAAAGTTGAAGAACGGGCGATTTTCGTCACCGGTTCGCTTATCCCACAACGTGTTCAATTGCGGCCGATCGGCACCACGACGGTTTCGCCGATCCGAATCATTGATCGTCGTGAAATCGACCAAACAGGTCGCCGCACGACGCCGGGCGCTTTGATCAATGATCCTTCGCTACGCGTAATCGGCCACTGACTTCGGCTTTGGAGGTAAGGGGATTACGCTCCCGCTAGTGCATCTAATAGCGAAGCCCGGTTATGTGGATTTTACCTCCACGCTTCGGCTTTGGAGGTAAGGGGATTCGAACCCCTGGCCTTCTCATTGCGAACGAGACGCTCTACCAACTGAGCTATACCCCCGAAACTCTTTTTCTCGCCAGAACTTAGCGCGTAAACTCAGAGTTCGCATCCGAACTGTGAGTCCACCCGTTTGCCCCCCTGATGATTTTCGAACAGTCCACTTCTGTCCACAAAAGTCAGGGTCGAACGCTGTGAGAATCGGCTCGCGCTGACTGTCACATCGCTCAACTGCAATGGAAAAGTATCGAGGTGGAGCGGGATTCATCAAGTGAAAAGGGCTACATTTTCGGATCATCCGAAACCTGGCGTGCGGACCACTATGTCTCGATTTTGAACGGTTGCGGCTTTTGTCGGCTAATACGCTGGATATGCCCCAAAATTGTCGGCATAATCACATGTTAGGCGTCCCTGATCACGCTCCATGAGTTACCGCTCCTTCTCCAACCTGTGCTTCCTGCTGTTTGCCGCGATGCTTCTTTCATCGCTTCTCATCTCTATCGTCGCGGCGGCACGCAGCCTCCGGCGGCGCCCCAAGACCGGCGGCACAGAGCTGACTTCGGCTTCAGCGTCGCCAGTCGGAGGCCGCTTGGCGGATGTGCTGCTCCTTATCGCAGTCGCAGCGACTTGGTACAACGTTTCGTCGGGCTGGATCGCCGAGTTGACCATCTATCCGATCTACGCCGACATGAGCCAATTCGGTCCCCAGGCCTTTCACGGCTTCAGCAGAGCGTACCTGTCCCGGCTTCCAATCGTCATCCTTCCCGCTGGCGTTATGTTTCTGTCCTGGTCGCTTCTACTTTGGATCCCTTGTCGCGGCGTACCGTCGCGCCACATCTGGTTGGTCATCGCCCTGTGCACTGCGTTTGTGGCCAGCACGCCGCTAGCCGCCGGGGCCCAGGATCAGATGTATAGCGGTGGCTTTTCGCAAGAGATGTATTTCAGACTCTTGTGGTCAAACGGGGCACGCGCAATTATTTTCACGCTAACAGGACTTGTTGCGCTGCGCATCGTCTACGAGAGGTGGCACCACGGTGGGCACGCAGACGCCTAACACTTCAGTCGAGCCAACAGCCTACGCCGTTTCAATTCGGATCGTGATGGATTCTTTATTCACGTTGATGTTATTCCATAGTCCGGCTTCCCGGCTGTGGCTCACTTCTATCCGTTAGACCTAAAATGCGTTTCACGGTTGCGTTGCTCTTTGTGCTGTTTGTTGTGCTATGCGGCTGCAGCGAGAACGCGCGCGTCGCTGCCGCTGTGGACAAGCTAGCGGATGCGCCGTCGAAGGTCGTGCTCTACTCGCTCGATCCGACCAAGCTCCACGACAAGTCTACGCACAACGACAGCGTGTTTCATGGCTTTGACATTCTAGGACGCGCTGAGATTAACGACAGCGGCGAGCAGCGAGCGCTCTTGCGAGCGCTCGCTCGTGGCGTCCGCGAAAACGATGCGAGCCTTGCAGCGTGCTTCGATCCACGCCACGCGCTTCACATCGAGCAAAGCGGTCGCTCGATTGATTTCACTATCTGCTTCGAGTGCCTGCAGGTCGAGGCACGAGGATTCCACAAGCGCGATGGCTTTTTTACTAGCGCCTCGCCACAGCCGACATTCGATGAGTCCCTTCGGCGACACCACTTGCCCGTTGCTGCAAAGTGAGGTCTAACCCCTATGAAGGGTATCAAGTGTGGCGGGCGAGGGTGTAGGTAGTTGGTTTAGGTCATTGGTTGAATGAATCGGGTTGAGGGTTAGCTTCGGGGACGCTTCCTCTTCCTTTTTGGCGCGTTGTTTTTTGTTTTCCAGCGGCTCTTACTCCTATCCGTGCTTGCGACCGCAGTCGCAGCAGCAATTTGATCAATGCGATCGGTGGAAGAGGAACTTGGGCGCGCCCAATCTAAGCCGACGCACGCGAAGGCTTTGGGAGCAGGTTAGACGCCGGGCAGCGCCCGCATTCCAAAGTGGTTTTAATTGTTTCCTTAGGCAGTTACGCCAGTGCGGCTCGCACCTCCTTTTCTGTTCCCCTCTAACTTTACTAATTGATTAATCCCAATTCTTCTGCGCGGAGCCGGCCGGTTTTGATTCTCCACAAGTCCACGGTCAACTGGCGTGCCACGGCTACGATCGCTTTTTTGCGCGCGGCTCCAGTGGCCAGTGCGCCTTTGGCCAGGATCTGGCGCCACTTGCGCACCGGGTGGTAATCGGGCTGGAAGCGGACCAGCCGCCAGGCCAGTTCCACAGCGCGGCGCGCAGCCTCGGGTTGCCGTGCTTGGTTACGCAGCTTTGCAATCGTGTATTGCCGTTGCTGTACTCGCCAGGACATAAGCCGGTGTAACTGGCCACCTCTCGCCGGTTATTAAACCGGTTCCAATCACCGATCTCTGGGTCGATCACGAGGCTGGTCATTTTCCCCAGCCCGCGTGGTTGGTTGGGCGATGCAGCACTTTGCAGTTGCACGGTCAGTGCCGCGATCTTTTGCTGCAACGCCACTAGGATCGGCTGACTATTTGCAAGCAGCTCTTTATCCACTGGGCCATTGCCAGCGCCGCAAAAGTGCGCGGCTTCCACCACTTCTGCACCGGCTCGAGGCCGTGATTGACCATTAAGCTGCGTCCCTGGGCTTCCAATTGCTTGCGCGCTTTGACCAACTGCTCGCGCTGCCGATGAATGGCGCGCGCTTGTTCCTCTTCTTCGCTGGGTAGGCGCACGATCGCCAACGCGTCGCGGTTGCCCTGAATGACACTTATTCATAGTGCGGGTGAGCTTAACCACTTGCCCGCACTCTTTACATGTCACATGTCATCTAGGCGATGCGAAATTTTGTCAGTAAGGGAAAAGACCGCTGACAGTGGAAGTTGCGTCAGTGCAGCAGACGAAAGCCGGCAGGCAGGCCTACGTTAACACCTGGCGCTCCGGGATCTCCGGATTGATTGAGGCCCGCGCCTGAACCAAGCCCATTCTCGTTGAGAGCGACCTTAGGTGGAGGCGGTGGAATCGACTGTTGACTTTTGGCTTTGAGCAAATCGTTCAGGGCCGGCAGTTCCTTAGCCAGCAGTTGCTCAAATTCTTTAGTTACGTCAGCCAATTCTCTTTTAAGCGCGTCGATGTAAGCAATTTCATAATCGCCCGGTTTTCCCTCGTAGCTGAGCAGCGCCCCGTAGAGTTGATCGGTGTGTTCTCGTAGCCGCTCTTCACCTGTAATGGCTCCTCCTTCGGTTGTGGCGACAATTTTTTTGCGCACAGCATCAATTTTTCCGTCGAAGTCGGACACATTTTTGCGAAGTGCATCGCCCTCCGGCAACGTCGCGCCGCTCTTCGCCAATTCTCCGCGCAAAAACAGAATTCGATCCATCAGCGCACTTTCCTCGCCGAACAAAGCAACGACTTTCATCGCGGCGTCGAACTGCAACTTGCGGTCGGCCTCGGTGAATTTGGCTCGGCGATCGAGGCCTACAGTTAGCTTCGTTTCGGAAACTTTTCCAGCCTTTGTTAGTCGCACGGTGTATACACCTGGCACCAGGCGCGGCCCGCGGGTTCCTGCAAAAGCAATCTGCGCGGCCGGCGGCACGCGTGGCGGTTTTTCGCGCATCGTCCACGTCACACGATTTAATCCTGGACGCTTGCTCGCTGGTAATTCATCGACGACGCGGCCGGGCGCATCCAACACCTCCAGTTTAAGCTTTCCAAATAAATGACGGGATCGCTGATAGTAGGTGATGACAGCAGCGTCTGGCGGGTTATCGCCGATAAATGCTGCGTCCCCATTGGCCCATCCGCCGTCTCCTTCAATCCTCTGTTGTACCGGTCGCGCTGAAACAAAGGCGACATCCTGCCCGATAAGCTCCGGAGTCAGAGCACGCAGCGGCGTGATGTCGTCCACAATCCAAATGCCGCGGCCGTGCGTGGCCAGAACGAGATCGTTTTCCCGCGGTTGAATCGCGAGGTCACGCACGGCCACCGCCGGGAAGTGATTGCCTTTGAATTGCGCCCAAACTTTTCCACCATCAATCGAGACATAGAGTCCGAATTCGGTGCCCAGAAAGAGCAGATTGGGTTGGACGACATCTTCCTTAATCACGTGCGCATACCCACGAACGCCTTTGAGCTCTTGAGGTGTAATCAGCGGCGTCCACGTCTTGCCGTAGTCGGTGGTGCGAAAGACATACGGCGCCATGTCGCCAAACGTATGACGATCGAAGGCCGCGTAAGCTGTAGCCGCGTCAAAATTGCTTGCTTGCACCCAATTCACCCATGAATTCTTCGGCAGACCAGGAACATTGCCGACCACGTTGTGCCATGTCTTGCCTCCGTCACGAGTGAGCTGAAGATTGCCATCGTCCGTTCCCACCCAGATCAGCGACTTGTCTTTCGGCGACTCGCTGATCGAATAAATCGTGGTGTGCATCTCGGCGGAGGAATTGTCCACCGTCACGCCGCCTGACTGTTCTTGCTTCTGCTTTTGCGGATCGTTCGTTGTCAGATCGGGGGAAATGCGTTCCCAATTTTGGCCGTGATCGCGCGAACGAAAGAGGAACTGCGCGCCTATGTAAATCGTTCCCTTTTCGTTAGGCGAAAGCGCAATCGGCGTGTTCCAATTGTAGCGGAGTTTTTCATTGTAATTGGGTCGCGGTTTGATGTTGCGCGCTTCATGAGTCCGCCGATTTACTCGTCCGATCTCACCGCCCTGGTATTCCGCGTAAATGGAATCCGGATCGGCCGGATCGGGAAACATCCAAAAACCGTCACCGTTGTACATGTTTTCCCAGCGCTGGTTGGTGATGCCGCCGGGATACTGTGAATCGCCCACCCACGAGCTGTTGTCCTGCAATCCGCCGTAGACGCGATATGGATCTTCGTCGTCAACACTGACGTGATAAAACTGCGATACCGGCAGGTTCTCGCCTTTCCACCACTTGGCTCCGCCGTTGTAGGAATACCACATCCCGCCGTCGTCGCCGGCGGCGATCGTCTGCGGATTCACTGGATCGATCCAGACATCATGCACGTCACCGTGCATTCCGCCGCTAATCACTGCGAAACTTCTCCCGGCGTCTTCGCTTAAAATCATCGCGCCGTCGGGTTTGAAAACGCGGTCCGGATTCTTAGGATCGACGACCAACCGCGCGAAATAAAACGGTCGCCAGACCATCCAATTACTTTTGTCGCGCTTTTCCCACGTTGCGCCACCATCGTCGGAAACGAAGAGCGCGCTGTCGGGAGATTCGACAAAAGCGTAAACGCGTTTGGCATTTGATGGCGCGATCGCGACGGCAAGACGGCCATACGGCTTCTTCGGAAAGCCTTTGTTATTCTCGGGCGTAATTTCCGTCCACGTAGCGCCGCCGTCATGGGAACGAAACAAACCGCTGGAGGAAGGTTGCTCGGGACTGCTCCCGCCCGAACGGTATTCCCATCCTTTGCGGCGGGAATCCCATAAGCTCGCGAACATTACTTCTGGATTCGTGGGATCGAATGCGACGGATGTGCAACCCGTGGAAAGGTTGGCGCCTTTGAGGATCAACTTCCATGTCTTGCCGCCATCGGTGGTCTGGTAGAGACCGCGATCCGGCGAATCGCTCCACAACGGGCCGGGCACGGCAGCATAAACCGTGTCGCTGTTCTTCGGGCTGACCATGATCTGGGCGATGCGCTCCGAATTGTTCAAACCGGCATGCGTCCACGTCTCGCCGCCATCGGTCGATTTGTAAATGCCATCGCCGACCGACACACTGTTTCGCGTCCACGACTCGCCGGTTCCGACCCAAACGTTTTTTGCGTTCTTGGGATCGAGCGCGATTGCGCCAATCGATTGCACCGGTTGTTCGTCGAACACCGGCCGATATCGCGTCCCGCCATCGTCCGATTTCCAAACGCCCCCGCTCGCCGCGCCGACGAAAAGCGTGATCTTCCCCGACGGTTCGTGCGTTCCGGCAATGGCCGAGATGCGTCCACTCATCGCCGCGGAACCGATATTGCGCGCGCCCAAGCCCGAGATGGTGGCTGAGCTAAACCTCGGTTGTTGTGCGCGCGAAGTAACGACAAAAACAAACAGCCCGACAAGCGACGTAAATTTTAGTAAGCGCATAGCGATCGAGAGCTGAATTATTTGGAAGCCGCCGCCGGAAAATGGAAGATGGCGTCGTCCACAGGCACGTTGGCTTCGGCCTTATCGATAATGATCTTTTGTTTGTCCGGATCGCCCTTGCGCCCGGACTCGATCGAGAAAGGAACGAACACGCCGCCGATTTTTTCGTAATCGCCAACATCGGTTTCCACTTCCTCTTGCGCGCC
>DATMPQ010000310.1:0-8735 GCA_035567015.1 Chthoniobacterales bacterium
TTATTCGCAAAGTAAATTCAATCGCGCCCTCTCACCCGCAAATCGCCAGGTTGGTTCTGCCTTCAAGCCTTTCGTTTACACACTCGCCTTCACCCACGGGCTTCTGCCGGGCGCGGCCATTAGCGATGGCCCGATTCAACCAGGCGAAATCGACGGCGCGGGGAATTGGTCGCCGGGAAATTCCGACGGGACTTACGTCGGCATCCAGCCTTGCTCCTACGGCTTGATCCATTCACGCAACACCATGAGCGTGCGCGTCGGTCAATTCGCCGGACTCGATGCCGTGCAGAGAGTCGCGACCACACTCAACCTCGGCGAAAATATTCCGCGCGGCCCCGCCATTTACATCGGTTCGTTCGAAACGAACCTGAAGGATCTTACCGCCGCCTATTCCGCTTTCCCGAACGCCGGCGTGCGCAAGCAGGCTTACATAATCGAGCGCATCGACGATCCGGAACACCGTCCGATTTATCGCGCGGCCCATATCTCGGCCCCGGCGCTCGATCCAAGTGCGGCCTGGATGACCTCGCAGTTAATGGAGGAAGTGCTCACTCGCGGGACTGCTGCCAGCGCGCGTTCGTTAGGCTTCAAACTGCCGGCCGCTGGCAAAACCGGTACGACCAACGATTACAAGGACGCGTGGTTCATGGGTTACACCAGCACACTCACTTGCGGCGTGTGGGTCGGCTTCGATCAACCGGTCACGATTATGCCGCACGGCTACGGCGCGGCCCTCGCCCTGCCAGTCTGGACCCAGCTGATGAACAAGGCCGCGCAACATTATCCCGCCGAACCGTTGCAGCCAACGATGCCGATCCAGCATGCCATGGTCTGCTCTATCTCAAATCACCTGGCTACCACTGGATGTCAGGCAGCGGGAACCGTCTATGAAATCGATTTGCCGGCCGACAAAGTTCCGACAGTCGCGTGCGAAGTACATGGCGGCGAGCAAATGCAATTCGCCGACAAGCTGCAAGGTTTCCCCGAGAAAGGCGCGGCTTTCCCAAACCGCATCTTCCGGTCGTTCCGGAGGCTTTTTGGCGGAAGATGATTTGTCCGGACCTCGCACAAAGGTTGCCAAGGGACACGACGAGCCGTTTATTTAATCGCACGAACACGCGAGCGGCGGTGCGAGTTTTCGAGATTTTGCAGCGGCGTCCATATCGAGCCCTTCTGCGTTGGATGTTGACCGTTGGATGTTGACCGTTGGATGTTGACCGTTGGATGTTGACCGTTGGATGTTTCCGCCGATGCGACTCAAAACATCGAACATCCAACGCTCAACGTCGAAAGTCCAAAGCAGAGAAGATGAGCGGGTGAAGGGAATCGAACCCTCGTGTGTAGCTTGGGAAGCTACCGTTCTACCATTGAACTACACCCGCATGATGGTTTTCAATTTTCGAAGCCGATGATAATCGGCTCCCCGAAAGAATTCAAATCTAGTTAGTTCGGGGTTGTTCATCTTCGATTTGCAAGCGGCGAACAATCATTGCCACGAAGTCACGTCATCATTGGATGAGGTCGATTTCTTGTCGCCAGAGCCCCCTGCACCGTCTTTACCTAACGACCAGGCAATCACGCTACATCGTAACTTGGGCGCGCTACCGGCATTGGCTGAATACGGATTATCGACTTGATTGTCGTACTCGCCATCAATCCGGATCACGTAGTTCCTGCCCCACGGATCAAAGTATTGGCCTACGTTGCCAGCCGTCGTACCAATACCAGACCACGGATTGTTCGCATCTTTCACGTCCGGCGGTGAAATGAAAACGATCTGACGAGGATTCAGCGTCGTGGCGGAAAGCCCCCGTAGCTCATTGAACAAAGTCTCATTCGTTGTCGGGCTTCCTCCTGGCCCAAAAGTTGTATCGCTGCTGGTTGAAAGCGGATTCTTCCCGTATTCCGTATAGAACGCGTTCACGGCGATGACAATTTGGGTCAGATCGTTTTTGGCCTGGGTTCGTTTCGCCTGATCTTGGATGCCGCGGAAGGCGGGGAACAAAAGTCCCAACAAGATCGCGATAACGGTAATGACGACGAGCAGCTCGATGAGGGTAAGGGCTTTTACGTTTTCTGAATATCGTTGCATCACTCTGAGCTTATTACGTCTGGATTTGCCTCGCGCAATTTTTTCGTTGAAGAGTTAAAGCGATGAATCGTTAAAGCGGTTCAACTCTTCAACTCTTTAACACTTCAACGGATCACGTCCACTTCCGCATCTGCTCCGGGAACGGGCATTGCGTGCAGTCGGAATTATCTTGCATGCAAAAATCTTCGTAGATCTGGAGCAAACCTTGTTGATGCGTGACGCTTTTTAGAAATTGCCCGCGCTTCGCATCATCGCCGAAGAGCCGTGTCGCTGCAGTGGCCAGCCGCCGGTTGGAAAGGCGCGCGGGCAGTTTTGAAAATTCGTTCCAAACATCGCGCCCCTCTGCCACAAAGAACGGAAACACCACGTTGGCAAGAATCTCGGCGGCGCGTGTTTCGCCGACGATAGCCATCGCTTCTGGCGCTGCCGGCGAGGCCAGTGTGTAATGGAAATCCCAAAACGGATGCTCAAGCGTGAAAAAGAATTGTTCTGCGGCGCGTGCGCTCGTTTTGCCTAACAACTTGATGAACGCCGGCCATTTCTCCGAAATCGCCGCCAGCGCGGCGAGACGGCGTTGCGGATGATTGAGCGGACGTGCGCCGCTGAAGCGCCAGATTTTCGCGGGTAAAATTAGCCGTTGCAGCGCGTCGCGATGTAGCCACCAACGGTCCCAAAGTTCGCGAACATATTTTCTTGCCGGTCTTTCATAGACATCGAGGTCGGGCGCTTGCAGAAATCCGGCGACGCCGAAAAGCATTGCTTCCGCCTCAGTCGAGTTGGCGCGCAATAATTTGAGCGGCAATCGCTGCGCCAGCAGCGTGAACGGAAGTTTGTTTTGTTTGTAACCGAGTGCGGCCGCAATCTCCTGAAAAAGCGCTTCGTCGCGACCGTGATTGTCGATCGTACTCCGGATGCGCGCGGCCTTTTTTTGTAATCGAAATTGGGCGGCCGCATCCAGCACGCGGCCCACGCGGTCTTCCGGCAAATTTCTCAACGGCGCCTGACAACGTCCCGGACACGCGAGCGGAATATTCGCGCTCAACGTCTCGGCCAGCGTGTTTGGATCGGCCTGCACCTGTCGCACCTCGCGGTTTGATCTTGTGCGCGCGAAAAATGTTCGCTCGCTCAGGTGGACAAACACGTGCAGCACAGTGTCTTCAAAGGCGGGATTCGTCGCATGACCGTGCGACTCCCAATTTCGATCGGTGAGATCGAACTCGATACTGCCGCGTATCGGTTCGCTTCCGTTCACGCGAATCGCGGCGTCGCTAAAATCTGGTCCCGCTTCGCGATTCCAAACGCCGAATTGCACGATATCGATCTTTTCCCCGGTAAGAGTGACAAAATGTTTGCCGAAATCTCCTGCGAACCAGCGCGCTTGGAGTTCCAGCTCGCTCAGGATTCGTTGCGGAGGAAACAGCGCACGCTCGCGCACGCGCGCGGCGGTAAGTATGTGGACGTATTTCTCGAGCAGAGGCATGAGCTCTTCTTCTAGCGTAGCGCATAGCAAACGGAAAGGTGGATCGTGCGCTCCGCCGCGCGATATTAAATTGGGCGCCGTAGGCGCATTATTTTAATATCGACATCGCCGCGGCAACGACCGCACGATGCGCCTACGTTGCCGCGACAGATTCGCTTCTGAGCAAAGGCTCGGTTAAGCGCTCGCGTAGGCAATCGGCGATGTGCTCGACGACCGCAGCCTGCGATCGCGGAAACACGAACAGATATTTCGGGCCTCGGCCGGCCGCCGGGAAAATAATCAAATTCTCCGAAAGAAATTTTGACTCATGCGTGACCATTGAGCCGTCGAGCTCGATGGTGTGAGCAAAGGGCCGTCCGCTTTTCCGGGCGACGAACAAAATCTTGCGAGGCTCTTCTTTCGTCGCGACGAGCGCGCCGAAAAGATTTGCCGGAATGCGGCGGCCCCGTCCGCTAATGCAGGGCGTGGCCCAGGCAATCGTTTCGCCGAGAACATTTTGTCGGCTGAAAGCCGAAGCGAAGCGCGCTGGCAGAGTAAGCGGCAGTTTCACCGGCGCGCTGAGATCGGCGGGACCATTCAATTTTTTCAATGCCAACCAGATTTTTGCTTTTGTGGCGCGTAAAACTTTTGGTGCGAAATAAAGAAACGCTGCGATGGCCAGGGCGAAGACCGACAAGGCGAGCGCCGGATTGTAATGAATGAGCGCGAGTCCGCCGAGCACAGCGACATCTTCACCGAAACTAAGCGCGATGTTCGAAAATGGTTCGGGTGATGTGTTACTCGCGAGGCGTGTCGCCGCTTTCGCCGTATGCGTAATTAGGCTGGTGCCTCCCGCAAGCAACGCAACGATCACGGTAAACGCGGGACTCGGATGTCCCAGCACTTGAATCGCAAGTAACGCGCCGCCAATCGGGCGGATCACCGTGTGGACGGCGTCCCAGGCGGAGTCGATCCAGGGAATCTTGTCGGCGAAAAATTCCAGAAAATAAAGAATGCCCGCGATGGCGATGATCACGGGATTGCCCAGCGGTTCGAGTGATTGATAGGCGGGCGCGAGGGTGATCCAGTGGAAATGGATGGCGAGGCCGGTGGCAAAAACGGTGAGGTAAAGATTAAGGCCGGCCAGGGCGGCAAGTCCGAGGGCGACACCGAGGAGATGAAGTTTTTCCACGCGGAAAGTATGGGCGTAGGCAAGCGATTGTCACGCGCGAGTTGGGTCGGCTCGAATGACCAAGCACGAATCACGAATGACGAAATAATGACGAATGGCGAAGCCCGAATGAGTTCTCGCGATTCCGTTTCGGTCATTTCGATTTCGTTATTCCTTCGTCATTAGACCATTCGCCATTCGTCATTCATACTGCGCCATGCTTGATATTCGCCTGGTTCGCGAGAAACCGGATTTCGTGCGCGAACGACTGGCCACACGCGGCGGCAATGACGAAGCGAAGATCGACGAGCTGCTGCGGATTGACGCCCAGCGGCGCAAAGACGAAACCGCGCTCCAAAAATTAAACGCCGATCGCAAAGGATTGAGCAAAGAAATCGGCGCAAAACGCGGTCGTGGTGACGCGACGACGGAACTCGAAGCACGTGTGCGGGACATCGGAGAGCACGTTGTCGATCTTAACGAGAGAACGGCGGCCGCGGAGGAGCAGCAAAGAGATTTGCTGCTCCAAATTCCAAACTTGCCGCATGCGAGCGTGCCGCTCGGCAAAGACCCGAGCGCGAACGTGGTCGCGCGCAGTTGGGGCGAGAAGCCGAAATTACATGGCGAGGTGCTCGATCATCTCGCACTTGGAACGAAACTGAAACTTCTCGATATCGAGCGCGCCGCAAAATTGAGCGGGAGCGGATTCATCTGTTTCACCGGAGCGGGTGCGAAGTTGGAGCGCGCACTCATTACCTTCATGCTCGATCTACACACGCGCGAGCACGGTTACACCGAAATCAGTCCACCGTTTTTGGTGCGGCGCGATTGCATGATCGGGACAACTCAACTGCCGAAATTTGAACCAGACATGTACGGACTGGAGAATGGCGAACTGTTTCTCGCGCCAACAGCCGAAGTACCAGTGACGAATTTTCATCGCGAGGAGATTTTGGCGATTGTCGATCTTCCGAAAAAATTTGTTGCTTACACGCCGTGTTTCCGTCGCGAGGCCGGTTCCGCCGGGCGCGAGACGCGCGGGATACTTCGCGTGCATCAGTTCGACAAAGTGGAGCTGGTGAAAATCACGACGCCGGAAAAATCTTATGATGAACTGGAGATGTTGACTGCGGACGCAGAGGAAGTTCTGCAACTGCTCGGTCTGCATTACCGGATCGTCGAACTTTGCACCGGCGATCTCGGATTCGGTTCAGCGAAAACCTACGACATCGAGGTGTGGTCGGCGGGTCAGAACGGTTACCTGGAAGTTTCGAGTTGTTCGAACTTTGAAGATTTCCAGGCGCGCCGGATGAACCTCCGTTATAAGGACGCCGATGGGAAAAACCGGTTTTGCCACACGCTAAACGGTTCCGGATTGGCGCTGCCGAGATTGTTTGCCGCGTTGATCGAGAATTATCAGCAATTAGATGGCTCAATCTCGATCCCGGAAAAATTGCAGACGTATTTTGGTGGAGCGAAGATCCAATGACAAAGCACGAATGACGAATGGCGAAATTGGCACAGGCAGCGCGATTCCCTTCCGTCATTCGGATTTCGGCATTCCCTCGACATTCGTCATTCGAGCTTCGTCATTCCGAAACAGATCGAGTTGTGATCGATCTTGTTCAGATAAAACCTTTTCGGCTTCTGAAGGTAGTGGCAGTTCGAAGCCGAGGCGGTGGGCGAGCCGCTGGCAGGTTTCGGGCGCAAAACCTTCGAAGTGATTGCTGACGAATGTCCAAACATTGCGCACTTCGGCAAGGTGTCGCTCGATTTTAAGCGACCAGCTTTCCAGAGCAGCTTCGCGTTTCCAAAGGAGTTTATCGTAGCGATGAACGAACAAGCCGTCGCGATCGTACTTCGTCGCGTAATCGCCGAGGAGGCGCAGATAAAGAAAATCGGTCGTGCGCGGTAGGAATTCAAAGGGCGCGAGATTTCGTTCATTGAGCGCGCTGGTATCGGCCCAGACCCAACAAACGCGATACTTTTCCAGGAGACGTATGATTTGCGGCCGATGCCAGCCGGCATGACGAAATTCGACGGCGAAGCGAAAATGCCTCGGCAATTGCTCGAAGAATTTGCGCAGTGCCTGTCTGCCATCTTTGGGAGCGAAGGACGGCGGCAGTTGGATGAGAATGACTTGAAGCTTCGGCGCGAGCGCCTCGATCGCCCGGAGAAAAGCATTCAGCTCGGCACGGCAATCGTGCAGCCGGCAGGCGTGCGTAATTTCCCGTGGAAGCTTGCAGGCAAAACGAAAGGTGGCCGGTGTGTTGTCCAGCCAACGGCACGCGGTGTTTTCCGCCGGAGCGCCATAGAAGGTCGAGTCGATTTCGACTGCGGGAAAATACCGGGCGTAAAATTCGAGCCAGTGAGACTCCGGCAAGTCCGGCGGATAGAAAGCCCCACGCCACTCGTCAAAACACCACGCGCTCGCGCCGATGCGAATTTTCTGTTGATCGGTCAGATTCAATCGAGGAGGAGATTAATCTAAATCGCGCGCCGCGGAAAGATAGCGATCTAGTCCAGGTTGGGACGTGTCTTGGACATCCGACAAAACCTGCAACAAATCGATCCAATGATTCAAAGACGCGGAATTGGATGGTTTTTCTCCCGTTGCTCAACTTGACGGAACCGATAACTTAACTACCCTGCCAGCCTCCATGGATTTCCGAGTTCCTATCCTTTCCTTTCTGGTCTCCGTCGGCCTCGCTTCTTCCCAGTTGAGCATGGCGTCGGTGATCTTTAAGCCAGGTGAAAAAGCCAAGTACGTGGCGCCGGGCGAGGAAGAGATGAGCGGAAAAGCCGAGGAGCTGTTTCATCTCGGGCAGACCGCAGAAAAAGAGGGTAACCTGAAGCGAGCGATCCGGGCCTACAGGATCCTCGTGCAACGCCATCCCAAAGATGCGCTCGCGCCGGGTGCGCTTTTTCGCGCTGCCGAACTCCAGGAGCAAACGCATAATTATATCGTAGCGGCGCAGTGGTTTAGCGCCCTGGTAGAAAAATATCCCAGCAGCCCGCACTTTGAGGAAGCGATCGAAGCGCAATTTCGCATTGGCCAAATGTATCTGGCCGGGAAAAAGTTGAAGTTCCTTGGCATTCCGTTCGCCTCATCGATGGACCGTGCGGTGGAAGTTTTTGCGGCGGTCGTCCGGACAGCGCCTTACGGAAAGTACACGGCCCGCGCGCAGTTTAATATTGGGCTCGCGCGCGAGAAGCAGGGCTTGAACGACGCGGCCCTCCAGGCCTACGAAGCAGTGGTCGACAAGTTTCCGGACGAGCCGGTCGCGGCGGATGCGCAATATCAGATCGGGTACATCTGGTTTACGGCTGCGCGAACTGGGACAAAGGATTTAGCCGCCACGACAAACGCCAAGATTGCTTTCCAGGATTTTCTCTTTCGTTATCCAAACAGCGAGAAAGTAGCGCAAACGCGCGCGAACCTGCAATTGCTTGAACACAAGCAGACGGCAACGTCCTTCAACGTGGCGAAGTTTTACGACAAACAGAAAAATTATCGCGCCGCCGTCATCTATTATAATGAGGTGATCCGACAAGAGCCGGGCTCGACGGAAAGCGAGCGGGCCAAGAAAAGGATCGACCAGTTGCGCGCGAAGTTTGGTGAGGCAGTTCTTCAGCCAGTTGTTGCCGCGGCTGATGCGTCGAAGAAGAAGACGAGCACGCACGAAGGGCAAACGGCCAAGAGCGGGTCGGCAATGCGAGGCTCGTCGAATGATGAGGCGCCGTTGCCATCACCGGAAACCGATCTAGCTCTGCCGCCGCCGGCTTCCCTCGCGCCCGACACGACAACGGCTCCGGAGCCTTCGCCGAGTCCCGCAGCCGGCGCAACAGCAGAGGCGTCTCCGGCTCCTGAGGCATCGGCTTCACCCCAAGCGTCCGCCTCGCCGGCGCCGTGAAACCATTATTCGCAGTAGCACTTGGTTCTTTCTGCTTGAGTGGTTGTCTCGGTTATCACATCGGGCCAGCTAAGCCATATTACCTCCGTGACGTTCACA
>DATMPQ010000311.1:0-26988 GCA_035567015.1 Chthoniobacterales bacterium
ACAACAGATATTCGCCACGAGCTTTAGCAGCGCCGCGATTGCAGGAGCCAACGAAGCCGGCGTTTGTTTCATTCCGTAGATACACGATGCCCTTCATCCGCGGCACGAAATCAGCAGTCGCGTCGGCCGATCCGTCATCTACCACAATTACTTCGATCGCATGCGAGCCGCGGTGCTCCTGAACGGAAGCAAGGCACGCTTGCGTGAAATGGAACTGGTTAAAGACGGGAATGATGATGGAGACTTCGACTTTATCGAACACTGGAAACTCGATCGGCTTAGACACCGGAGGAGCAATTGTATCTCCACGATCCGACGTTCTCGAACTCTTCAGGCCGGCTTGGCGGTGAAGCTGCTGAATCTGCTCATCCAGGTCCTCGAGCTCGGGATGCGCATTTCGCCACAGCTGGTACGCAGCAACCACTTTATCAAGATGGTCGTAGCCTACCGGTTCGCCGCCACGCAAGAACTTGTTCCTCAGACTGACAATGGGATTTGCCAATTTCCATCGACGTGAGGAGCGCAGCCGCGCTGTGACATCTTCCAAGGTGCCCAACAAGCGAGTCAATTTCTTCGCGTCGTGTAACTGTTGGCGAAGTCTCGTCGTCAGTTCAGTCACCCGCGCCTCGCTCTCTGCCAGACTGATGCTTTTGGAATGCAGCAACCGATTGGCTTGCGTAACACGTTCGCGCACCTGCTCGGTCTCTCTTTCGTCGTGCCGTTTGGTTTCAATCAGTTGCTTCTGCACTCTGGAATACGCGCTCGATATTTGGTCAATGTGCGCGTTCAAGCGCTGAAACTCCGCAGTGTCAGCGGCGAGTGTCGCGTCGCGCTGTTTCAGCTCCTCTTCCAAATGATGGATCGCACTCGATATTTGCTCAATGTGAGCATTCAAGCGCTGAAACTCTGCGTTATGCGCGGCAAGCTGTTTTCGCAACTTATCTGCTTCCACAGCGGCAAGATTCGGGGCCTGCGACTCGGGCAAAGGCACGGCGTCACTCGCGAGCGCGTCGTCGCTCGCCTTGCCGCCAGTGATGCAAGCCACCGTACGCTTCTTTGGCGTTTTCGTCACAAGAGGGGAGTAAGGAAAGGGCTTTGAAACCCCGTTGTCAACCCGCATTGATCAACATCTGTTGCCGCTCCGGCTGCGAATTCATGATCCGCAGTTCATTCACCCATTTCGAGATGGCGTAATCGTTCATCTGTTTGATGGGGTCTCGATTTACAAGTATGGAATTACGCACGGCACCTCGCGCGCATCCTTCCGTGCTATGAGCACCTCAATATACTCGGCGCGGATGCCAAATTCGAGCATGTCCAGTAAAACAATTTCTGTGAATAGCCCGCTATTCTCGAAGATGAAATTTGTGATGTCGTAGCCCCAGTTCACTGTGACCAATGATCCCTCTGACGAGATCGGATTGACGTGATATTCAGGCTCCGTCAAATGAATAACGGTCCCGTCAGGTGCCAAGGATGTACAAAATTGAGTCGGCTCGCTCCTTCTGACGAGCGGAGTCGTAAAGACATGCGCTCCACCGGGCCGAAGCGTTCGGGCAATTTCGCGAAAAGCGGCAGCAGGATCAAAGACGTGTTCGAAGACATCCTGAGTGATGTGCAAATCAAAGCTCTCGTCATCGAAGCTCAGGTGTTCAAGATTTTCGCAGCGAATGCCATTCACGATCTTCCCTGCGGCTACGTCCGCATAGTAGTAGCTTGCGGCGTAGGCCGGCGCCTCTTTGGTTAGTCTCCGATTCGCGCCTCTGCCGAGCGCTGGAGATGATTCATGGATTGAGAGGTTTCGCCACTGCGGGAAGAATCGTTCTATACAAAACATAAGGGCTCGCTCCCGCGGGATAGAATTGCAGTTTGCGCACCGATAGTCATCTCGCCACCAATCGCTCGTGGCAACGAACTGAGTTCTCGAATCGCAGCAGTAACAATAACCATCGTTTTGAAACCATCGCGCGGTCTCAGTCTTAGGCCGATGTTTTTCGGGCATAGATAAACATTCTATATCTTCGATTGATCGGCGCGGCGAGAAGGTCAATGACATTGGAGCCGGTGATCGTGAATGGACTTATTGGGACAGCCCGCCACCGCGAGACGTTGGCGGTGCTGAATTGAAGGTCCGCAATTTCAAATCCAACTCTCCTTAGGAAGGTAGAGATCGTGCGCGGAGAAAAGAAGAAGTCGTGATGTATATCATAAAAGAGGGTCATGAGATGGTGCTTACCACGCAACGCGCCTGGGTGTCTTTTAATTTGAGGCAACACGCTCCGTTTTATGGAACGACCAAATTCACTTGTCGAGGAAGCCGCAGTCCCTTATCGTGCGATCGCTTCTCGTGGTGCATCAGAAAATTGTCTTTGTCACAGGTTCGTCAGGATTGATCGGATTTGGGGTGTGCTTTTTCTATCGGCAGGAAGGATTCCGGGTGCACGGGGTGGCTAACATTCAAGGTGCGCTATTTTTCGACCGAGCGCCAATCGATCGACATCGGCGATTATTACGCCGATGTCTTCCGCGTTAGACAGGAACTCGGCTGGACACCGCACCATTCGCTGCGCGACACTATTGTCAGAACGCTTGCGTTTTATCACGATCATTTTGCGCGCTACATTTGAATTGAAGTGCGCTGTTAGGAATAACGACCATGCAAAACGTAGACACATTGAGGATTTCCAATCGGACTTCGGTTTTCAAAACGCCATGGTTTGAGTTGGTGGAAAAAAGCGTAGAGAACAATTCTGCGCCGCATTACTCGATCCGGACGCGGGATTATGTCTCTGTATTAGCGATCACGCGCGACAAGACCTTCGTGCTGGTGCGGCAATTTCGTCCGGCAATCGAGATGTTCACACTCGAGCTGCCGAGCGGTCATGTGGACGAAGAACAGACGCCGGAGCAATCGGCGCGCAAAGAGCTCTTGGAAGAAACCGGTTTCGTGGCGGAGGAGGTGACGTTGCTCGGCACGCTCGCGCCCGATACCGGGAGGTTGGACACTCGGTTGTGGTGTTTTTTTGCGCCGTGCGTTTCGCGGAATCTCGCGATCAAATTTGATGCCGAACACGGGATCGAACCGATCATTTACAAAAAATCGCTTCGTGATTTAGTCCTTAATGAACCGGCTTTTTCTAGCGCGCTCAATCTGGCGGCCATTCTCATGGCGGAGGCAAAAGGCTTCATAAAGATGTGAGCAAGGCATCAAAATCCAAACATGACGTTTGTATCGTCGGCGGCGGCGGGCATGTTGGGGTGCCGCTGGCGCTCGTGTTGGCTGATAGTGGCTTCCACACGCTGATCTTGGATACTAACAAAGCGGCCATCGAGATGCTGGCTAGTGGGCGACTGCCGTTTCTTGAAGATGGCGGAGAGGTGCTGCTCAAAAAAGCACTCAAGTCGGGAATGCTCGGATTTACACGGGAGCCCGCGACCTTACATGGCGTGCCCGCTATTGTTGTGACGATCGGCACTCCGATCGATGAGTTCCACAACCCGGACGTCAGCCTGCTGACCCGTTGCATTGAAATGCTGTTGCCCCATTTGGGGATCGGCCAGACGATTGTCCTCCGTTCAACGGTCGCGCCGGGTGTCACGGACTTCCTCGAACGGTATCTTCGGAAGCGCGGCTCCAAAGTCGGTTTGGCGTTTTGCCCGGAACGCGTGGTGCAGGGAAAAGGCATCGCGGAGATCCAGAGCATCCCACAATTCGTTAGCGCTACGTCGCCTAGAGCCCTGAAGGTGGCCCGCAATCTTTTCGCGAAGATTTCGCCGCTGGTAATTGAGATGAATCCGATCGAGGCCGAGTTTGGCAAACTAATCTGCAATACCTTTCGCTACATTATGTTCGCTGCGACTAACCAACTCTACATGATGTGCGCGCAAGCGGACGTCGATTACGTCGAATTGCTCGAGAAGATGCGGCGCGGTTATCCGCGCATGGCCTACATCCCGGGACCAGGATTTACAGCCGGCCCATGCCTGATGAAGGACACGATGCAATTGTTCGCATTTGGCAAACATAGCTTCCCGCTCGGGCAGGTCGCCATGAATACAAACGAGGGCTTGCCCAATTTTCTTGTCGATCAACTCCGGAAACGAATGAAGTTGCGCGGCCGCAAAGTCGGCATCCTCGGCATGGCCTTCAAAGCCGAATCCGATGACATCCGTGATTCACTCTCCTACAAGCTGGGAAAGATTCTCCGGTTTGAAGGCGCGGAAGTTATTTGCTCCGACGAATATGTCAAAGACCAGACGTTCGTTACCAAGGAAGAACTTTGCCGCCGGGCCGAGGTGATCATTGTGGGCGTGCCGCACCAGACCTATAAAAAACTGAGGGCACCCAGGGCCGTCGAGGTGATTGACCTATGGGGCGTCCTGGGCCGAAAACGATGATTATGACAGATCGAACGAAGATAACAGAATACTGGGAAAGACCCAATACGGTCTCTCTGCTCGACAAGAACTTGCGCCAGCTCGAAACGGGCTTTGTGCTCGAGCAGCTTGCTCGCGACGACGAATTGGCCGACTTCGGCTGCGGCGACGGGGAGTCAACGGTTCATTACGCGAGCAAGGTAAAGACGTGCCTGGCCTTGGAGCACTCCAACCAACTGCGGCAGCAAGCGGCAGAGCGTTTCGCTGCGGCCGGACTGAAAAACGTAACGCTGGTGGCTGGCGACGCGCTGGATCTGTCAGCTTATGAAGGCCGCTTCAATATCGCTGTGACCCAGAGAGTCGTTATCAACTTTATGTCCTGGGAGGAGCAGAAAGTCGTCATGCAGAACGTCTGGAAAGCGATTCGGCCCGGCGGACGCTATGTCATGGTTGAGAATACCTTTGAGGGCTTTGAGGCTATGAACAGCGTTCGCCGGAAGCTGGGCCTCCCAAACGTGCCACTCCATGATTGGCACAACTACTTTCTCCACTATGATAAGTTTATGGAATTTATCGAGGGCAAGTTTGTGGTGGAGAAGATGCGCACTTTTGACCTGTATTACCTTCTGACGCGAGTTTTTGTGAACATGTTCGCGAAATTTGAAGGGTACGGCGCAATCGCGGTCAAGGACGACCTATTCGACGTTGCGGACGCGGCTGCTCGTCGGCTTTATGAGACGATTGGCGACCATGTCCAGATTAACGTTGACAAGGGACAGTCGTTCGGCCCGATCCAAGGGTTTGTCCTGCGCCGGATGGGCTGAGCCATGCGCGCACAAGGGTCGGCAGCAATGAAACGGCAACCGCACCCTGGCATCCGCTGGCCAACGTCCTTTGGTGCGAAGGCGGGCTGCAGCGTTGTTGTCTCGAGGCAGCTAGCCATTGCCGCGGCTGGCGTCTGGGAAAAACGGTCGCGACAAAAGATGTCCGGGGCTGGGCCAGGCCCATTTGCCTTCCACCGCTAACGTCTTCTCGAAGCGACCTCCGCCATGACGTTCAACTGGACCACCATTTCCGAGCGGGCTGTTGCCAACGCCGTCGCAACATTGCGGTCGGGGCTTATCAGCGAAGGCAAACAGGTGAAGCGCTTCGAAGAAGAACTAATTGCTCGGTTTGGAATGGTGCGTCCGGTCGCGCTTAACAGTGGTACGACCGCGCTGCACCTCGCCCTCGTTCTCGCGGACGTGAAAGCGGGAGACGAAGTCATCATTCCGCCGCAGACCTTTATTGCGACCGGCATGGCCGTGCTGATGCAAGGCGCCGTGCCGGTGTTCGCCGACATCCAGTACGAGACGGCGAACATCGCCCCCAATTCCATCCGCAAAAAAATCACCCGCAGAACGAAAGCCATCATTCCAGTACATTGGGCCGGGTATCCTTGCGATTTGGATGAGATTAGTGAGATCGCCCGCGCGGAGAACCTCGCAGTTATTGAAGACGCGGCCCACGCGCTAGGGGCCACTTATCATGGCGAACCCATCGGCGCGATTTCCCGCTTCACCTGTTTTTCTTTTCAGGCCATCAAACACCTGACGACCGGCGATGGCGGTGTGCTCTGTTGCCTGCGCCCTGAGGATGAGAAGCGGGCGCGTATTCGTCGCTGGTTCTGCATTGATCGGGACAACAGCACGCCCTCCTTTCTGGGTGAACGCGTCTACGACGCCGACGAAGTCGGCTACAAGTATCACCTGAACGATCTCGGAGCGGCGATTGGTTTAGGCAATCTCGAAGTATTCCCTCAAGTGCTGGCTCGGCTTCGGGAGATTTCCAACCGTTATCGGCGCGAATTCTCTGCCGTTCGTGGGTTGACTCTGTTAGAAAGCAAACCGGATCGACGGTCCGCCGACTGGTTGTTCACAATGCTAGTGGAGAGGCGCGATGATTTTCTTCGCGCACTTCAAAGCCGCGGCGTGCCGGCGTCAGTCCTACATCAACGCATTGACCGCAACTCGGTTTTCGGCGGTCGCCGGAAGGACCTTCTAAACATGGATCGCTTTAACGACCATCAGGCCTCGGTGCCACTGCATGCAGGACTGAGCGATGAAGAAGTGGGCACGGTGATTGCGACGGTCAAAGCGGGTTGGTAAAGGTCGGGGCGTTGCAAGCTTAAATCGACCAGATGAAAATACTAGTTACCGGAAGCGAAGGTTCGTTAGCGCAAATGGTCATCCCGCGCTTGATGGCCGAGGGGCATAGCATCGTAGGCGTCGATAATTTTGCCCGCTACGGCCACATCAAACGCGATCGTCCTTACGAATTTCACACGGGCGATCTCTGTGACACCGCGATAGTAAAGCGGCTTTACACCGCGCACCGCTTCGATTGCGTCTACCATTTTGCCGCACTGGTCTATGGCGTTGTCGGTTTCCACAAGAAGCCCGCAGACATCATTGCCGACAACAATCTTATCACAATCAATCTCCTTAAATACGGGCACGATCGAGTGAAACGGTTCATCTATCTGTCCTCTTCAATGGTGTACGAAACATCCCGCAGTTATCCGCATAGGGAGGAGGAAACGGACATATTGCCTGTCATGCGCACTGCTTATGGCTTGTCGAAATACATTGGTGAGCGTGTTGTCCAATCGTACCAACAACAATTCGGCATCAACTATGTCATTTGGCGGCCCTTCAACATCATCACGCCATTTGAGAAGCCGGAAGAGGAAGGCTTCAGTCACGTTTTCGCCGATATGATCGAAAAAATCCTGGTCAGAAAGCTGAGCCCGGTACCGGTCCTGGGCGACGGTGAACAGATCCGCTGTTTTACTAACATCCACGATGTGGCTGATGCTATCGCGCTCTACAGCCTGCGAAGCGAGGTAAACAACGAGGCAGTGAACATCGGCAATCCTGAGCCGACGACGGTCAAAGAACTGGCGACGAAAATTGTGGAATTGGGCAAAAAATTGGGCTTGCTCGAAGCAGATTATAAACTCGCCTTCGAGCACCAACCGGTCTACGCAGACGACGTCAAGAAACGGATTCCCGACGTGAGCAAGATCAAAAAATTATTTAGTTGGGAAGCGAAGATCCGTGTCGGAGAATCTTTAGAACAATGTATCCGTTTCCGTTTCGAACTGCAATCGCTCGCACCCAAGATCGTTTAAGATTTACGGTTGAACGTGCTTGAGCATGAACATCCCTGAATCGCCAGTCCTGACAATTCTCCTTCCGGTGCGAAATGAGGAGATGAACCTGCGAGTAATGCTCCGGATTATCCGCACGATGCTTGAGTATCCGCACGAAGTGTTAGTGATCCATGATGCGGCGGATGACAAAAGCATTCCCATTGTGCAAGAGATGCAAGCAGAATACCCAGGGTTGCGCTTGCTTCATAACCAACTTGGACGAGGCGTCGTCAATGCTATTCGCGCAGGTGTCGCTGCCGCGGGTAGTGACATCGTAGCCATTTTGGTCGCCGACGACACGGGCCCGGTGCTAGTGGTGGACGACATGCTGGAATTGATGCGCGAGAACTGCGATTTCGTCAGTTGCACGCGGTACGCTCATGGTGGTCGGCGCTTGGGTGGCTCGCTCATTGGTGAGATTCTCTCCCGAACGGCCAATTGGCTCTTCTTTCACATCGCTCGGTCGCCTTTCACGGATGCGACAACGGGATGCAAGATGTTCCGTAAGGTCGCCTTCGAACGCTTCGGGTTGGAGAGCCGCCCGGTTGGCTGGGCGTTCGCGTTTGAAATGGCTATCAAGGCGCAGCACCTAGGTTTGCGTCTCGGCGAAGTTCCTCTCGTCAGCGTTGACCGGCTTTTCGGCGGCAAATCAAGTTTCCAGTTGGGTCCATGGCTGGTCGAATACCTGCGCTGGTTCGTCTGGGGCTTGCGAAGAACCTGCGCCAATGGCGCGTGGCGACGTCCAACCGTCCGTGTGCGCGTGCCTGTTTTCTACCAAGTCTGACGATCGATGACTGACCTGCCGCGAAGACGGATAATCCTGGTCAGCCGTCAAATGCGCCGAGTACGAGAGGCGTTTTTGAGCAGAAGTTTGAACAGAGTGATAGTCGCAAGAAGAATGAGACCTAAGCTCGCAAGCAATGCCAAGAAGGATGAGATCGATGTTGTTGCGGTCGGCAGTGCAATCCAAAAAAACACGAAGGCGGTGTAATTCAGCGCGGCCGCCCAACGTACCGGCGCAGAAGCCCGCAACAGTACAATGCCGATAACTGCGAGCAGGTGGAGCGCGAACGGGACGTAGTACGGGTAAGTTCCTAACAAATGCGGACTCATCATGATGCTGAATTGCAGCGCGAAGCTGACGATTGCCGCGATGCCTAATCCACAGACCAGTCTGCGGACCTTGTCATTCATCGCCCGGCGCTTCAATGCGCGAACTAATGCCACAATCGGAATACAAAGAACTCCTAAGCTAGGCATGAGGTACAGAAACTGGTACGCCCGAACGGATCCGAGCTTGCTCGACAGATTCGCGAAAGTTCCCAGGGGGAATCGGGCCACCGCGGAAATGTATTGAGTTTTATTATACAAGCCGCCGTGATAAAATCCCCCGAGCGCCGCCAGGCCAAGAAGTTTTGACATCCCCCATTCTTTGAGTGTCAGTCCGTGGTAAAATCGCAATGCAGCGTGAAGAACCCCCTCGTCCCGGGTTTCGAAGCCAAAGCCACCGGTGAGAAAATATTTGGGTAATGCATTCGACGGCGGGAATCCGAACTTCGTCCAAAGAAGCCAGGGCGACAACACGAGGATGCTAGCTAGAACTGAGACGAGCACCCATCGCCAGCGTGATCCGAACGCCGTTACTCTTTCCAACGCTGAAACGGCGTTGGACTCCGACTGCCGGGCGCTCTTAGACACGTAAATTGCTGCAATGAAAACACCGAGAACCGCTACGGCGCTTGCCGCGTGGGAGAGGATTGCCAGCGCCGCGGCAGTTCCACCCAGGGCAGATCTTAGGCGATAAGGCGGATCGGATTCGACCGACGAAGGAACCAAATAGACGTATTGAGCAAGGCAAAACGTGGCAGTTAGGAGCTTGGGCCAAATGTAGACACTGTTGAAAAAGACAAACGGTGTGCCTGCAAGGAGGAGCGAAGCCAAGACACATTCTTGCCACTTAAAACGGAGGCGCCGGAAGATCATCCAGCCAGGCAGCAGCCAGCAATTTTGTATTCCGAAACCGCAAATTTGTGAAATCATACTCTCCACACCCCTATCAAGATGACCAGCAAAGTCTCTCATTACGACCGCGGCCGGGTAGAGCAAACTGGCCAGTAACGGAGTGCGATCAGATAATCGCCAAGGATCAAACGGCCATTCGGAAACAATTGTGCCCTGTGCCAGAAGCCGAGCGGTGGTAGTGGGAATCTGATTATCCGTTGACCACGATGCCGGATAAAAGAGAAAATTAGCTGCGTAATGAACCGAAACCATGTTGAAGGAGAATAGGAAGAGCCCCTGGAACACTGTGAGCGCTACGAGAATGAAGAGGCAATAATTCGGTGTGCCGCTCCAGCGCCGGTATGAACGAGTGATGGCCGTCTCACACAACAAGAGACCAGAAAGAAGCAACCACAGGTGAGCGAACAATCGACCGGCAGTTGGGAAGTAGAAAGCCAAGAAAAACAAAGGCAATGGTAACACCGACGTGAGAACGAAACAGGCAAGAACACGCTCAGTTGGTGCGAAAGTCTTGAACCGCGTAAGCCAGTAGAACAATGGAAAGAACAGCAACAGCAGGTATGCGACGGACACGAAAACTGCGCCAAAGATCTTCGAGAAGGCCAGTCCCGGGAGGGCACGATTAGTTCGGAAGTAGGGAGTTCCTACACCGACATAGGCTTGCGTACTCTTGGAAAATGCGATCAGTCGGACTGGAGTGTTCGTGAGGGATTTGGGAAGAGAAAGCGTAAACGGTTGCCATTCGAGATGCGCTCCTCCGTCGCGAATCCAGAATCGTTGATGATCGGTTTCCGACTCGAGGTAAATTCCGGCGTCTTCCGAGTTCGGGAAACCCACCACCGGTATGATTACGCGGTTGTTGCGCAAGACGAAGGGGGCGGATCGCAGTTGGGCCGGCATCCTTCCTTTCGCCGGGGTGTAGTTTCTCCAAAACCGGGCGTCTGGTGACCGCAAAACGCGTGAGGGAAAGTCTCTCGGATTCGGTTCTCCATTGGCTACAAAAGCGCCATCCGTTTCCCACTGCGTCGCAGCCAGATATTTTTCGTAGTTAGGCCGATCCAGAATAGCTGGCAGCAACGTCACGACGCCGATACAAACAACCACAATTACCCGAAACGGATGCAGAAAAGCGTGCTTCATGAACCGCGGCGCACTCGAATTGAAGTCGTCACCACGCTGTGATAGTCGCTATACGTTTCCCAGCCCGTGAGTGTTGAACAAGCGCACGCGCGCACTGTCTCCGTGTCGAGCGCTGCTTGCGCATTCATGATCTGCAGTTCGTTCACCCATTTCGAGCTGGCGTAATCGTTCATCTGCTTGATCGAACTGTTCCGCGTGGCACTGGAACGTCGAAGCGCGACCTCGGCGAATCCGCCGGAAGGATATCGTTTTCAGGCCGGCTGGAAGAATAAGATAACTTGGTTCTCATCGATAAGGTTGTAGTCGACTCGCGCGAGCTTCCACTGCGGGAAATGCGCATCGAAGTAGCTAAGGGATATGGACGAGTCTCCGTACGTGATCTCGCCGTCGATCGGGAGCAGGTTATGCGGGATGAACGCGAACCCCGCCTTGTCGTGCGTCTCGATCATCGCTGCGGCCACCGCGCCAGGGCTGGGGACGTGCCAGTACTCCTTTGGCCGGATTGTTAGAACCAGCACGCCCGTGTCGGCGATGTGGTCGCGAAGCGTGCTGAGTACAACGTGAGCGGTCTTCTCGCTGAGATGAGTGAACACAGAGAAAGCGTAGATGAGGTCGAACCGGCGGGCGAACGGCAGTGACCTCGGTACGTACTCCGAAAGCGCGAGGTGGGCCTTAACGCCATGTTCTCGGCAAAGCTCGATCGACGTGCCCCAGGGGTCGACCGCGTAAATCTGCTCATGCGCGACGTATTTGTAAAGCAGGCGGATGAGGCGTCCCCACCCGCAGCCATAGTCGAGCACTGTGGCGTCCTCGATGGCGTGCCCCGTGATCGCCTCGTAGCCGGAGACGAGCGTCCTCACGAACGCTGCCGACTGTTGGAGTAGAGTGATCCCGTGATTTCCGGTCCAGGCGTCCTGGACGGCGTCCGGCGTCATCGACGGGAAGAACGCCTTCAGGTTTGGGAACTCCGGCGGCACGTCGAGCAGCAGATAACCGAAGGCGTCCAAAGGAATGTTGCGGAACAGGCGCGGCACCTCGTATAAGGGAACTGTCGCCATCCTCCGATCGATGACGCCGTATTCTTCATCGAACAACGTGATTCTCATCGTCTCGCGCCGGCACTCTACGCCGGCGTAACCGCGACGATGAATTTTTTCCGATTGACGATCAATAAAAAACGGAAAGAGCGGTCACGGCAAACAGTTCGCGGCCGGGTCGTTTATAGCCCGCGATAAATCCAGTCCTATCACTAGGAAAGCGAGCGGAATTAATGAGAAGAAGTCGCTGGAAAAAGTACCGGTGTTCGGTGTGCTGGCTGTAAAGGTCCACAAAACATCATAGACCGAATCAGACTTCAACCGAATCGATAGCTCCTCGCCGTCGATCTCGGGAAACGGTCAAAAAGCTCGGTCGCCTAAGAAGTATTTGGATGCAAACGGTCGCTATGATGGCATCGATGTATTAAAGCTGATGTGGATTGGCGTCAACACGCCTAAACCAGGTCCGTAATTTCCTCCGCTTTTATCTGGCAGACTCCGGCGGGATCCCGAGTCTGGGCTCCAGGGGGACTTCACGCATTTGGAGATTACTTTGCGTCCGTGGCTCAGCCGGACAGAGCAATCGATTTCCAATCTAACGTTAGATCCTCTCGCTAACCGTGCTTACCACGCACTAACGCGCAAGGCTGTTGGGCGCCTTCGATCCAACAATTTCTTTCCCAATTGCATGCCTGGCGCTTCGATCCATCGATAGGTCAGGGAAGACACGCCAGCAACGATGAGCATAGTCACGGCAAGCGAGGTAAAAAAAGCGACCAGTTTCGAAAAGGTAATGGCCTGGTATATCGCCACATACACTCCAAACTTTCCAAGGGAGTAGACGATTGTCGGGTGGGTCAGATAAAGGCTAAAACTAATCTTGCCGAGATAACTCGTCACGTGGTTAGACAGTAGTCCGATAGGGTGTAGGGCCAGGCCCACGCAGATCAGTCCAAACGGAATACTCCAAGTGGAGTCCCAAATCACTCTCAATCCGAATTTCCAAAAATATAAATAAAACGGGGAGTAGAACATTATGAAAACTAACAAGCCCGCGCCGGTTGCGGTTAAGGCCCATGCCCAGAGTAACCATGCATGCCGTGCGCTGGTTGGTATGGTTCGCCTCAGGAATGCAAAAAGATGATAGAAGAGAATCCCGAAAGCGAAGAATGGAATAGCTGAGAGGAATCCATGGTAGATAAAGCTCGGGTTCAGTTCTTTGGCTGCGGTGAAATCCATATAGGATTGTCCTGCGACAAACAAGGATAGGACCAGCACGAAGATTGATCCGATTATATTACGGGCAAAAACGAGGATGACCGGGAAAAGAAAGTAAAACACCATTTCTACGCCAATCGACCACGAAGCGGGAACAATTCCATCCACGTATCGCGGGACGAAATTGAAAGTAAACGTCAGGCTAGCGAAAACTTCGGACGCATTCTTCGTCATGTGATAGGTAAAGAACGCGAGGAGTAGCTGAAAAATGAGCATACAATAGAAGAGCGGGGCGATGCGCGCGAACCGCCTAATGTAGAAAACGGCGATGTCGGAGAGACTCCGAAGTCTTTGCATATAGCCAAAGGCAAGGCTGAATGCACTTACGACAAAGAAAAACGGAACCCCGAAGGCAAGGTAGTAGCGAGCAAAAGTAAGTTCACGTGGCAGTTCTACGTGCGCCACCCAAACCATGTGAAAAACGATGATCGAGCTCGCCGCGTAGGCCCTAAGGGAGTCGAGGCCCTCAAGGCGCTCCGCCCGGGAAGAGGCCACGGGCTTCGAGACATGAACCTGGTTTTCTTGAGCTGTCATATTGGAAACACGCTGTCTTTGCCTATTTTGGAAACATGGCGACTGGCTATAGAGCCTCCAGTTTCTTTATCCAAATTATCAGCGAGCTTTCGTTGCTGCGATCAAGTCTATCTCAAACTTTCTCGCCTTCTTCCTAAAGTCGTAGTCCCGGTTAACGAACACCAATGAGCCAAGCGGACGGGCGACTGTGATAGTCGGGATAGCGAGGTTACGTGAGCTATAAAACCCTGTGCTCGATTTTTAAACCCGCAACACGGCGTGCAACGCCACTAACTCGCTGCAAAGGCGGATTACTCTCAGGAACTTCGTTGAAGCTGTGCCTCTCGATCTCAAGGCCCACGGCCGCGAGCCAACCTTTTAAGCAGGCGAAGTTCGGAATGAACCAATTGGAATCATCCGCCTTGAAGGTATTCGCGTAAAACATCGTTAGCGGAATATTTGAATTCGCTAATTCTATGATATGCTCGTTCTCGACCTTCGTCCCGGTTTCGTCCTCACAGTAGAATCGCAAACATTCGCCTTCGAAGACCACCATACCGTCAGCTTTTAGTAGTTTGGAGATCTCCTCAAATGCCATAACCGGATGTTTGAGATGGTAAAAGACCCCAAGAAAAAAGATATAATCAAAATTCTTCTGCAGCAGCTTCGTGGCGTCGTATACACTTCCTTGGATATAAGTCACGTTGGCTCCTAAAATTTCCTTGGCAACGTTGAAGCCTGTCCGGGAGGGATCCTGAATATCTAATGCCGTAACAGTAGCGCCTCGAGCTTCGGCCTCAAACGCGATCGGGCCATCCATAGTGCCGATTTCAAGAACTTCCTTACCGGTAAGGTCGTGGGGAATCTGGAAATGATTAAAACTTTCTTTCGCATTAGTCGGTTGCCTACCAGGTGTAAAGATACCGGGTACAATCTCGAATCGGTGATACCACTGAACCGCGTTGATCTTGCGATGAAGTGCGGCGATATCCATACTGCTGCGTATTTGCTTATTTAATTCTCACGGAGGGCCTTACTGTAGCACGCGCGTTCGCAGTCTTACATATTGCTAGTATAAAACTTCGTCAAGTTTATCTGCGGCTGGCAATGGAGATTCAAGTGGTGACCGAGCGCAGTCGTACGCTCATCGCAACAACTGCTGGGGACTCGCAGCTGGTGCTAGCAGTGCTCTCTACGGAGTTGCAGAATCGGGGATCGGTCTGGCCGTGATGCTCTCGATAATGTAGTTGCCGGGATGGGCCGCCGGATCGAATCGGAGCGGATCGATCAATGACGGCGAGTCCAAGCGAAAATAAATGACGTTCTTACCCGGTTTGAGCGGGACCAAATAGGATTGACCTTCCAGGCAGCTGGATTGGCCCTGCAACAGAAAGAACAGCTGAGCTGAAGTATCGACTGGACTTTGGATGACCACTTGTTTCAGTTATGAACTGTTTGCCTTCCGCGAACGGCGGCAGAAGCAATTGCGGATCGTCTCCGCTGGATGTAACTCCCGAAAATTACTGTGCGTGAAGAGCGCCTTTCATTTGTCCACAGAGGGCCTTTCATGATAGGCGATTAGATCGGCGAAGGCCCGGACAGGCAATTGGGATTTACGGGCAAACTGACACACGGTGTAATGATCACTAAACGAATTGGCTGGGCCGCGCTGGTTTTGACAAATGGCGTCTTCTTTCCACAAGCGGTTCTCGGTGATGAAGGTGGACGAGGCGTGATCGAGCTCGTGCCTGGCTCCATGCCGGTAGAGATCAGCGTTAACGAGATAACAGCAGCCGACAGAATCCAACTGATAGACTGGACCAAGTTGATCAAAGTATGGCGGCGTAAAGCGGGCCCATCGTCCGTTCTCCACGAAGCCCGCAATGTCATAGAAGCGTCCAGGCCCGAAACCGGCCGGATAGGCGGGTTCGCTGAGATTACCTTCCATTAAGACGAGTGGAGCGGCCATACCGCCCTCTGCCCGCCCGATCAGTTCATCGATCAGATTAGCCGGATATTCGGCGAGATCGGCGTCTACCCAGAATACCCATTGTTCGTTGCGTAGATGGCGCTCGATCATTGCTTGTCGTAGTGGCGTTAGAACGGCAAGGCGGTGCGGAAAGGAGGTACCTCGCTGCGGGGATTCACCCGTGTCATCGTACACAATGCGACACTCGCGCATGCCGCTGATAGCTCGCTCGGCCAATATTCTGGCGCGTTCCAGCACGTGTTTGTCCAGGTTCGGATTCACCGGCGTGAGCACGAGAACCGACGTAGCGGAGCTCCGCGGCCATGCTTCCAATGTTTCCTGCTCAGAATGCGTGAGGCGTGTCACGGGGAGGCTTGCCGAAGATCGCAGCCGACGATGGTCTTTTAGCGTGTGACCATCGAGAAACTTGTTTAACGCAATCGCAAAAGGCTCTTTCAGTGACTCGCGCATGCAGGCTACATCGCCACGCAGGCAAATGTTGCGCCCGATTGTTCCAAATCGATGGTGGCAGCCAAGACAGCCTAATGAATCGTCAATGAATGAGCTGGCACAACGGTCATTCCAGATTGAAGAAGCGACGGATGTCGCACCCAGCCAGAGGAACGTCCGTTTGTCCAGGAGCTGTCCCAGCTCCGCGGCCCATCCGTCCGAAGTAACCAGAACTTCCGATTGAGCTAGATCGGTCAAAAAATTAAGTCCGTCAGACGAAGCAGTATACTTCCAGTTTTCTCGCTGCTTTTCGGTAGCAGATTCGACCTCAAAAATCCCATATTCGCTATAGCATTGAACCCAAAAGCCCCTTTGTTTAAGAATGTCTTGCGCCGCGAGAAAACTAACCGCATCCGGTTGTTTGCCCGCAAATAGTACCTCCTGACGCGCAAGATAAAATAAGGCTCTAGGCCCGCACTTCTCAGTGAGCGAATCGGAACGCACTAGCGATGTTAGATGCATGCGTGACTGCTCAAAATCGGGATCGACTAACATTTGCTCAGCAATTTCGAGTGCTCTGGGACATTCGCTTCGCGCCTCGTGATGTATTTCGTAAAACCTTAGGTAATCGGCTTCGGGCAGCGTCTGCCAACTGGGGATCAATCGGATCCGCTCGTGCTCGAAGAGCGGGACGAGTTGCTCGTGGACCCCCCAAAGGTCGAGGATCGCTGTCGGATGTTCCCCGAGAAGGCCGAAAATTGCTGGAAGACTAGCACATTGAAGCTGGCGGTCAGCATGCCGGAAACGCACGGCGAGCCTATTCTCAAGAGTGCGACTTGTTAGGTACTTACGCCAACGCTCGAGAAAGCGGGTTCGATTTCGGTCAAGGACACTTTCGACCGCATAGGCGGGCAGTAGTTGAGAGCTTGAGCTTCGCTCATGGATACAGCCAATATCGAGAGTGTCGATACGAAGTCCCATTTGCTGGTACCGCAGGTTAAGGTCTACATCTTCAAAGTAGAAATAATCAAACGGCGGGGAAAAGAGGCCAAATCGAGAAGCCAAATCGGATCGAATCGCGAGGACTGATCCGTCCACAAAGTCGAACGCGGCGCCCTTTTCGACCACCGGAACGCCGCACCCATCTTCTCGCAGACGCGAAGCATTTTCGGTCAATCCGATAATCGCCGCATCCGAAGTACGGAAACGTTCAATGAACTTGTCCAGCCAATCATCCTCTTGGATTTCGAGATCGCTGTTTAGGACGATAAAGACGTCGGATTGTGTCTTCTCGAAGATGGCGTTGTGACCCGCTCCGAAACCGAGGTTGAAACCGTTTTCGATAATGTGAACGCGATCTGGCCTCGGTAGGATTTCCGAAATCAACCGTTGCAGCTCTTCGAGCACCGCGGGGGTTGGCTTATAGTTAAGCGAGAGAAATAATTCACATGATAGATCTCGTTCGGCGGAGGCGGCGCGCAGCTGCGGTAAAAGGCTGCGGAGAAATGCGGGGATGATATCCTCGCGGTAGTAGAGCAGAACCGAAATCACCAGCTTGAGCGGCCCGGCCAATGGCTTCACCTCGATCCGTTGTTGCACCGGCGGTTCGGGCTGCGGCCCGGACCGCGGCGTTTTCAGCGACGCAAGTGATGGCTCTCGCAGAGCCAGCGAGGTGGCATTGAGCCAGGCATAGCCGAATCGTTCATCTGGTTCGAGATGACATCCTTCACCCCACTCGTTCCAGGCGTTGATGAACACGAAGCGTTCGGATGGCGCCACCTTCAGGCGAACCAACCGGGCGGCCTGGGCCAGCCACTCGCAATAGGCCTCCGGCGACGAGTTCACCCAGATCGTGGACTTGCTCTGTTGTCGCGCCGTGTTGTCCCATGACGGCATGACACCGGGGTAAAGCCTTGTTTCTTGCGAGGCCGAAGAGAACTGCTCAATCGCGTTCCTGCGAACCTCAGTATAATTATAAATGAAACCGCTGAAATCGTCATGTCTGCCTGGGATCAACGGAGTCACAGGAATTGCCCGCAAAAACGGCGGAAATTGCACTACGGCATCGAATCCGGACTCCGGCGATAGTTGCTCGCTGAAACTGCGAACCATTACAAGGTGTAACTCGCCCAACCCTGCTTTCCGCGCGTGTTGGCGCCAGCGGTCCAATGTCGCTTTCGGCTCTGGGAGCAGCGATGGCCGGTAAACGAGGAGCATCGGCTTACCCTCAACACGGATATAATTCTTCAAACTAAGAATCGGTTCGATCTTCTGGATAAAAGCGAGATCGTCCTCTGGCGAATGTTGTTGCGCGATCAGGATCTCGTCATCTCTTCCGTCCCAGCGGCGCGTCCAATTTTCGTTAGCCCAGCAAATACAGAATGGAAACTCGGGTTTCCCCGTCTCGACCATTCTGCGGACAGGGAGATCAAGTAGCACTCGCCCGGCAAACCAATAGTAGTAGAAGCAGAAGCCATGAATTCCGGCCGCTCGGGCGAGATCGGTTTGTTTTTCAAGAACATGGTGCTCGCCGAGGTCGTAGTAACCCAGTTCAGAGGGAACATGCGGTTGATAATGGTCCGCGAAGTTCGCACGCCCTCTGCGGACGTTCGTCCATTCGGTAAAGCCTTCTCCCCACCAGGCGTCGTTCTCCGGAATCCGATGAAACTGAGGCAGGTAAAATGCGATGGCCTTGACGTCCGGCAGACTCTGACGAGTCGGCAGCGCCGGTTCGCGCGGAACTTCAAAATCAGGCCGATATGGCTCAAATAAAAGTTCTGTGACCCTATTTTCTGCCTTGCCTACACGAACGTAGTGCGTCAAGGGCTCCATGCCGGCCTCGCCTACATCCGGATAGGTGCGGAGATAAAACTGCGGATCGAAGTGCGGGTTCGGTCTATAGCCGAGTTTCGAACCAGCGGTTAGATAATGTCGCCAAGGGTCGGTGCTGTCGTTGGCTGTCCTGAGATAGGTGGTTCGGTAGTACTCCGAGTCAAAAAGCGGATGGGGCGATCGGCCTTCGTCAGCGCCCTGAAGAACGTAGTGCTGGAGCGGGTTTACTCCTCCGCCCTCAAGCGGCGGATTCTGTTTCATATACCATGTGGAGTCGAAGAGGGGATGCGGATCGCGGCCTTCCAGCGCTCCATATTCCAGGTAGTGTCGTAGCGGATTGACGTCGGAGCCGAGGTCGGGGTTCTGCTCCAGATACCAGGATGAATCAAACAGTGGACTCGGATCGCGGCCTGCGCGCGCCCCAAATTTCAAATAATGTTCAAACGGATCCATGCTGGCGCTTGCGACATCTGGGTATTGTTCGAGATACCATGCGCAATCGAAAAGCGGATGCGGACTGCGCCCATGATGGCAACCCCATCTCAGGTAATGTTCGAGCGGGTTACGTCCTGCGACTTCGGGATTTTGCGCGAGATACCAACTCGCGCTGAAAAGCGGATGCGGATCGCGTCCCTCCAGCGCTCCATATTCCAGGTAGTGTCGTAGCGGATTGACGTCGGAGCCGAGATCGGGGTTCTGCTCCAGATACCAGGATGAATCAAACAGTGGGCTCGGATCACGGCCTGCGCGCGCCCCAAATTTCAAATAATGTTGAAGCGGATCCAGGCCGGCGCTTGCGACATCTGGGTATTGTTCGAGATACCATGCGCAATCGAATAGCGGATGCGGACTGCGCCCATGGCAACCCCATCTCACGTAATGTTCGAGCGGGTTAAATCCTGCGACATCCGGGTATTGTTCGCGATACCATGCGCAATCGAAAAACGGATGCGGCGATCGGCCCTCGTCAGCGCCCTGAAGAACGTAGTGCTGGAGCGGGTTAACTTCCCCGGCCTTGAGCGCCGGATCCTGTCGCATATACCAGCCGGAGTCAAAGAGGGGATGCGGATTGCGTCCTGCGCGCGCTCCAAATTCCAAATAATGTTGGAGCGGATCCAGGCCGGCGCTTGCGACATCCGGGTATTGTTCGAGATACCATGCGCAATCGAAAAGCGGATGCGGACTGCGCCCATGATGGCAACCCCATCTCAGGTAATGTTCGAGCGGGTTAAGTCCTGCGATTTCGGGATTTTGCGCGAGATACCAACTCGTGCTGAAAAGCGGATGCGGATCACGACCCTCGCGCGCCCCAAATTCCAAATAATGTTGGAGCGGATTGAGCTTTGCGGCGGCCACGTCCCCGTTTTCGGCCAGATACCAACTGTTACTGAAAAGCGGACTGGGATCACGGCCTTCGCGCGCCCCAAAATCGAAATAATGTTCCAACGGATTTAGGTCTGCAGCGGCGACGTTAGGATTGTTCGCGAGATACCACGCAGTATTGAAAACCGGGTTAGGATCGCGCCCTTCTCGTGCGCCCCATCTCAAGTAATGCGTTAACGGATCGCAGCCCGACGCGGCGACTTCCGGATATTGTCCCAGGTACCAAGCAGCGTCGAAGAGAGCGAACGCGGGCGTCACCTCTGAGAATCTAGCCGCAGGTCGTCGCTCACCGTGCATCGGCGATTTAAGTCTTAGAAGAGTGGAAAGGTTGACCGAGTGCACGATTTCGCGCGCCTTCCGGCGCAAATCGAGCAAGCGGGTGATCTCGATCACCGCATCCTCCGGGGCGGTGGTTGCAGAAGAGAACGCTTTGGATATTTCACGCACCGCGGCCTTCAACTCCCGGGCAATCGCGCGGCGGTCCGCTGCCGTGCGCGGCACGCCTGGTTGGGCGAATCTGAGAACTCCGAAGGCCTTGGCCGCTTTCCACAAAAGCGATGGTTTGCGAATTCGCTCAATATCCTCCAGGATCGAATCGGCAATCGCGGGCATCTTGGGGTCGCCATGCTTCACGGCCACAGCAGCGACGAGCAATCCGCGCGAAACCTCCAGGCGGTTTTGGAGCCTGGCATTGTAAAGTGCGAGACCAGCCCTGTTCGAATTCTGAATTTCCAAAACGCCCGAGAATCGCGCGGTTTCATCGCGGCTTTTCTGCAGAGCGCGTCGCGTTTCTTTAAGCTCGCTCTCCGCGACGTTCTTTTGTTTTTCAATGTTGCGGACTTGTTCTTCATTCTGCGCACGCTCGGCTTCCAATTGGGACGAAAGCTGAGCGGACGCGGCCTGTAATTCTTTGCCTGCGCGTTGTGAACTGCGGAGTTCGTTCTCGAGCGAGGCGATTTGTTGTCTGTCGAGCTTCGCCTGGGCGTGCGTTGCTTCCAGCTTCCGCGCGAGTTGAGTCCGCTCTTCCAGTGCCCGACGCTGCATCTCCGCCAAGGACGCGCTGATCGCTTCCGGGCTCCCATCGACCAGAATCGAGAGTTCTAAGCGGAGCGGCGAGTCGCCTAGCGCCGTGGTTGGCTGCGGCAGCAATAGCTGAGGGTCATTCCCGAAACTTAGGATCCGGAGATATAATTCATGCGCCAAGCGGCAAGCAGTGCCACCAACTGTCAAAGCAGCAAACTCTGTGCTTCCTGTGGCGGCCCACAGAATCTCGCCCGTGCTAGGCCGTTTCAGCGCCATCTCGGCGATGTCAATAACGGCCGGATAGGTGACCGGATCGATCCTTAGCGGCTTGTCTGCGGCGCCCGCGCTGCCGGGAAGATCGATCTGGAGCAACTTCCAAGAACCGCTCATGAAATAGCGTGCGTCGGAATGAGCCGCGGAATACTCTTCTCCAACGGCCCGGAAAATATCGAGCCGGACGAGTTCTTCAGCGCGCGACGCGCTTTCCCCACTCTTTTCCACTCTCTGATCGAGCGACTCCACCTGTCTTTCCAGAACGTTGAGGCGCGGATAGAAGAGTCCTGCACTCCGCGTTAGCTGTTCACGGAGAGGGGATATCCTGCGGGCGACGTCATCTGGCGTAGTGCCTTTGCGAATCGCCTCATAAACTTCGATCACTAGGGGCGGAACACGATCTGCCGCCATTTCACATTTTCGCGCACGCCCTTTGTGATGCCGTAGCGAAGGTTCGAGAAACTTGCGAAGCGACGCGCGCGCTCGGGATGGCACACGAAAATCAAGCTTCAACTCGCTACGCACCCGACCTAAAGCTGCCACGGGGTCGTCCAGCATCTCATCGTAGTCGATAAATGATCGCTTGTGTCTGCGCATCACCGTCTCGGCTTCGAGGGTGTGCTGAAGCCAGAGCAGGTAACTCCGGGCGTGATCGAGACCATCGCGTTTCGCCAGGGATTGCGCGACCTCGGAGGGATGACGAACCACCAAGACGAAGTAAGGCTCGATTCCAAGCTTCTCGAAGAGGGGGAACCAAAGCGGCATTAACCGGCTCATCCGAGGATCTTTCAGGCCCAACAAGGCAGTTTTGCCAAAATCCCGCTGCAGAATGGCAAGCAGGCACGACTGAGTTTCCTTTGTGACTTCGCGCTCTAACCAATCCGCTGGGAGAGGTCTGTCGTCATCCCAATGCGAACCGAGCGCGCGGAGTAAATCATCATGGAAACGGACAATCTCCAAGTGTTCCCAATAGCCTTTGGGGTTAGCTTCGTTGGCAGGCATCAAATGCTTGCCGAAATTCACCCCGAGAACGTCGAGCGCGCCGCAGAGGGCAGAAGTCCCGCTCCGGTGCATGCCGAGCACCACTACGGCTTTGCGAGACAACGCCTGCGAAGAAACAGTTGATCGCCTATCTGATTTCTCCAACTCATGCCAGTTGCTGGCGCCATTCGTGTCCCCGTCGGATCGCACGCCCCCGCTTCGTTGTCGCTTCACTTGCTTTTCCAGAGAGGCGTTTTGCTCGCCCGCATAGGCTGCAGCTTCCGCTTCGCTCTTGAAATAGCTACGCTTCCATTTCCCGGCTAATTTCGCGCGAACGACGAACTTATATTTCGGGTGCGCGTACGGCTTGATGCGAAACGTTGGTCCTGTCACGGGGTCCATTAATAGCTATTTGTAGCTATTTCTGCAAATGAAAATGCAGGATTTTTGCAATGACCCCGCGGATGCAGATGGAATCGAGCGTCGCCGCGAGAGGAGAGCATGGCTCCGTGGTTATTCATCGTAAGGCGTTTCATGGGCCGCGCGGCGCGGGAGGAACAGAGCCATCCTGGCTGAAGAACTCATCCATTTTTGCGATTTGGTCGAGCCGTTCGCGTTTGCCCTGATCTCTCCCCCAACTGACAATCAGCAAACATTAGCGCCAAACGTGGAATTATCCTGGCCCCTGCAACAGGACTCACCAACGATGAGCGTATTCCGGTTCCGGAGACGCCGTCCGAATGGCAGACTCGCGAATCACTCCCGCCACGAGCGAGGCGATTGCTCTTCCCGTGGCAAAGCCGCGATTCTAGAAACTAACAATGCGTTGGTCTCTTCAACCTATTAGGTAGATTGAGCACTGACTGAAAGTCATGGGGATAAATGAAATCCTATTGGCAATGTGTTCTGTGCGGAGTGACAATTCCGGTCGCCAAACCGGGGCTGTCGTCGTTCGATGACAGAGCTCCCAGCATGCGACGGATCGAACAGAGATGGCCGGAGAATGTAATCCGAAAGACTTCCGCGAAATATCGCAAAGCATTCCGGCGTCTGACGGGCAAGAAGATCGAATTCCGAAACGTCGTTGTGAAATCGGGACAGGAACGGCCGGCTCCTTTCGCCAGCGTCAGCGTTTGTAGAACGAAATTATCGCCGTAGCGATCGATGATCACGCCCGGCAATCCATCGCTCTCGCTCCAGACGACGCGACATAATTTTGGATCGACATGTCGCCTCGCCCGGTATTCGGCGGCTTGCGCGATACGGCGCTTGAAGAAATCGAGATCGAGATCCTGTCGCTGTCGCGAGAAACGCCGGGCGACGATTTGCGATTTGGAATTGTAAATCGCACTGCCAATCAGACGATCGCGTCCGTCCTTAAGCGAAATCACGTCGCCATCCGCCGGTTTTCCGAAAACCTTTAGGACTTCACTCGAGAAGACCCAGTCGTGCCCATGCAAAATGCGCGCGCGGGGTTTGACGACGATTCCAGCCATAAAGTCGGAGCAAACGTCCAACGTCCAACGCTCAACGTCCAACGCATCGTTCTTAATTGGACGTTGAAAGTTGAGCGTTGAGCGTTGAGCGTTTTCAAAATGCAAACTTCGCCGCAATCCACTATTAATCTTCCCGGAATTAAAAAACTGCGTAGCGGTAAGGTGCGCGAAGTTTTCGATCTCGGTGAAACGCTGCTCTTCGTCGCGACCGACCGACTCTCGGCGTTTGACGTAATTTTGCTCGACCCCATTCCCCACAAAGGCGCGGTCTTAAATCAACTTTCAGCTTTTTGGTTCAAACGGTTCGATAACTCCGAGATGCCTCGCGAGCAGAGGATCGACATCGGAGCCGGCGGGAGCCGAGCGACGAAGACGGGAAAGCCCGAGAGGGTTAACGAGCTGGGCGGCGAGTTAATCAATCACTTTGTCACGGCGAACTTCGATGAATTTCCAAAAAATTTACAGCCGTTTCGCGGGCAGCTTGCCGGTCGTTCGATGATTGTGCGCAAAGCCAAGCCGCTCGCGGTGGAATGTGTTGTGCGCGGTTATCTGGCTGGCTCGGGCTGGAAAGAATATCAGGAATCGCAGAGTGTTTGCGGAGAAAAATTGCCGGCCGGTTTGAAACTGGCGTCGGCTTTGCCGGAACCGATTTTCACCCCGGCGACAAAGAGCGATACCGGTCACGATTTAAATATCGATTGGAACGAGTGCCAGCGAATCCTCGGAAATGAAATTGCCGCGCGCACGCGCGATTTGAGTCTGCAAATTTACGAGGCTGGCCGCGATCATGCAGCGCAATGTGGCATCATTGTGGCCGACACAAAGTTCGAATTCGGAACTGTCGATGGGAAATTGCTCTTGATCGACGAATGTCTCACACCGGACTCATCGCGCTTCTGGCCGAAGGACCAATACGCGGTCGGGCAAAGTCCGCCCAGTTTCGACAAGCAATCGTGCGCGATTATCTGGAAACGCTTGATTGGGATAAAACGCCACCCGCGCCGTCGCTGCCCCAGGAAGTAATCGAAAAAACGTCGGCGAAATATCGCGAAGCGTTCCAGCGCTTGACAGACGAGAAACTAAGGTAGCGCAAGCCTCCAGCTTGCAAACTAACTAAACTCCCAAGCGAGACGCTTGTGCTACCTTATCAGGTCGCTGACCAGCGATTTCTCTTCTTTCAATTCCGCGACCGACTTGTCGATCTTCGCGCGGCTGAAATCATTGATTGGAACGTTCTGGACGATCTCCCATTTACCGCCTCGCACACGGACCGGGAATGACGAGAGGAGATCTTTTTCGACATCATAACTTCCATCGGAACAAACGGCGACGCTGTGCCAATCGTCGCCCGGCGTGTCGTTCGTCAGAAAACGCACGGTATCGACAATCGCATTGGCAGCGGAGCCCGCTGACGACAAACCGCGCGCTTTAATCACGGCGGCGCCGCGCTGCTGCACGCTCGAAATAAATTCTTCCTTCAACCATTTCTCATCGCCAATGACTTCTTTGGCCGGGTGATTGTCGATCTTGGCGTTATAGAAATCCGGATACTGCGTCGCCGAGTGATTCCCCCAAATGGTCATGTTCGTCACGCGCGTGATTTCCACGCCGGCCTTGTGCGCAAGCTGGGCGCGCGCACGATTTTCGTCGAGTCGCGTCATGGCAAACCAGCGGTGGCGGGGAATTTCTTTCGCATTGTTCATCGCGATCAAACAATTGGTGTTGCACGGATTTCCGATCACCAGCACACGCACGTCTTGCGCGGCATTGCGTTCGATGGCCTGGCCTTGGCCGACGAAAATTTTGCCGTTGATCCCGAGTAAATCTTTGCGTTCCATGCCAGCTTTGCGCGGAATACTGCCGACCAGCAGCGCCCAGTTGACGTCGCGGAATCCTTCATCGAGATCGGCCGTTGGCACAACCGATTGCAAAAGCGGAAAGGCGCAATCGTGCAATTCCATCACCACGCCATCGAGCGCGCCGAGTGCGTTCGGAATTTCGATCAAATGCAACACGATGGGTTGATCCACGCCGAACATTTCGCCGGAAGCAATGCGAAAAATGAGCGAGTAACCAATCTGGCCAGCAGCGCCCGTGACCGCGATTTTAACCGGAGACTTCATATCAATTCTTTAGCCACAGATTCACACAGATAAACACAGATTTTTTCTGTACAAAGAATACATCAAAGAGAAACGATTCGAATCTGTGAAAATCTGTGTTCATCTGTGGCTAAGTTCTGCCGCTTTTCTGACGCAACTCGCGAATCAGCCGCAGCCGTTCCCGGTCAGACTCGCCCAGTTTTCTCAAGAAGCCGCCGAATCAATCCCATTCGTTTTCGCTCCTTCCGGCTGGAATGCAGTTGCGCGATGGTGCGTTGCATCCGCCGCACCCAATTCGAACGCGCCTCCGTGCCGGGAACGTTGAAGCGGTATTTGCGCGCGAGCAGATCGGTGATCATGACGATGGCAATCCAGGCTTCACTTTGGAAAAGCGCTTCCATGACGGCTGGATAGAAATCGTTTTCGAAATCGTTCTTGTCGATCTCCGGATTAAACCCGGCAAAGTGCGCAATCTTTTCCAACTCGAATCGCGACTGCTCCGATGTCGATGTCTTCCCCTCGAAAGCGTCCTCCCACAGGGCGCGAAGCGGCTTATGATCATGCGTGGCATAAGTCGCGACCGAAAGGCGTTCATATTCGCCGCCCGGCGTGACGCGGCCGTGATAAAATTCCCATTGCGGAATCTTGAAGCCGGCGATTCCTAACGAGCGCAAATTTGGACGGACATAATCGGGCACCGTCCCAAGATCTTCGCCGATCACGCGGGCCGCGCCGGCCTCTTCCAGAACAACGCGCAAATATTCTTCGCCTTCACGCCGATTCGCCTCGCCATTTTCCGCGGTCGCATCGTCGTGCGGGGTGAAATGCGGTGAGCGTCCGCCCGTTCGTGCCAGCATCTGGTTCCAATCGAGCGGAAGAAATTCTTTGTTGCGTCGTGGCCGCCAGGGGAATGCATAGA
>DATMPQ010000312.1:0-10979 GCA_035567015.1 Chthoniobacterales bacterium
GCTTTTCAAATCTTGGGTTTACATCCCTCGCGAAAATTTGAAAAAATGCGCGAGAGATTTATCCAATGGAGCCGACGCCCTCCCATCCTTCGCCAGGAGAACACCGTGCCAGCACCGCGGCCAGTGTCTGGCGGCCGCTACGGGGACGGACCTTCCGTGACTTGTTGATCGCCGATGTCTTTTCCGACGTTGGCACATTCATGCAAAGCGTCGGAGCGGCTTGGTTGATGGTGTCACTCCAGGCCGGACCGATGTATGTCGCGCTCACCCAAACCGCGTCGGCGTTGCCGTTCTTCCTATTCGCTTTGCCCGCAGGCGCGCTAGGCGACATCTGTGATCGCCGCAAGTTGATTCTTTTTACAGAGATCTGGATGGCACTCGTAGCAATCGCATTGGCCGCACTGGTGATCACGGGATTCATTTCGCCGTGGCTGTTGCTCGCCCTGACGTTTGCATTGTCAGCCGGAGATGCATTTGAGACACCAACGTGGCGGGCTGTCTTGCCCGAGCTGGTCGCGACAGAGGATTTGGAGGCAGCATCCGCGCTCAACGGAATTGAGTTCAATCTGGCGCGCGCGATCGGACCGGGTCTGGCTGGAGCGCTCATCGCCGCCTTCGGGGTTGGAACTGCGTTCGTGGTCAACGCAGCATCGTTTATCGGCGTGATTTTTGTGGTGGCGCGCTGGAAGCGGCCTCATCCGAAACGAACCGCGCCAGCGGAAAGAGTGATCGGTGCAACGATAGCCGCGTTGCGATATGTCCGCTACTCAACCGGAGTTCGCGCCCTGATAATCCGGGCCGGCGTGGTCATGTTCTTCGCCAGCGCGTTGCTGGCGCTCTTACCGACGGTGGCCCATAACGTGAGCCAAAGTCCAATTGCGTTTGGCTTGCTGCTCGGTTGTTTCGGAGCCGGTGCGGTCCTTGGGGCGTTCGTTTTGCAACCGGCGCGTGCCCGATGGTCGACGGAAACCGTAGCCTCAGCCGGCGTGGCAATTCTGGGTATCGCGACGGTTGCCGTGAGCGTTTTACATAATCTGCCGGCGCTCAGTGTCGTTATGCTCATAGGCGGGGCTGCCTGGATCGACTTTATATCGTTGGTCACTGCGTTGGTGCAGAAGCTCGCCCCCGATTGGGTCCGCGCTCGTGTTCTGGCTGTGTTCATGTTGGTGTTTCAAGGTGGGATGGCCGCGGGAAGCGCGGTGTGGGGCGCGGTCGGCCAACATGCCGGCGTCCCGACCGCATTGATGTGGGCGGGTCTTGGAGCGATAGCAACAACCGGACTTGGATTGGTGTGGAGACTGCCGGACACGACGATGGATGTGACGCCATGGAACCATTGGCGCATGCCGGTGATCCCGGATGATCTGGAGTTGGGCCTCGAATCAGGTCCCGTCCTTGTGACAGTCGAATACGTTGTAGATCGCGACCATGCTTCCGATTTCCTAAAGGCGATGCATCGTTATGAACGTATCCGCCGTCGCGATGGAGCGTCGCGCTGGGGAATCTATCGCGACACCGAACATCCGGACCTGTATGTGGAGACTTTTATCGCGCCCTCATGGGCGGAACACTTGCGCCAGCACGAACGCTTCACCCGCGCCGATCACGCGCTGGAAGAGCGAATCAGCAGCTACGTATTAAAAGAGCCAACAGTCAGGCACCTCATTTACGCCGCGCCGAAGCCCTAGAAGGTGCCTTTTCCGCGAAACCTTCGGCGTGGCAAGCAAAGGGACGAAGAAAGCAGGGAAGAAAGACAAACTAGAAAGTAGAACGCCGAGAATCTTGTACTCGCCAGTCGCGTGCGAACATAGTTCATTGTCGATCCAACGATGCGAAAGAAAGATTCAGATATTCAGGTTCGTTCACGAGTGTTGGTCCTGGTGGACGAATCGAACGTCGGCAGTTCCGTGCGGACCGCGGGACGCGGGCTCGATTGGTTGAAACTCCGCGATTTTCTGGCCGGTCCGGATACCGGACGCGATCTGATCGAGATGGTGGTCTATGCCGGATTGCCGCCGGCCATCCCGATCTGGCAGGAGGAGCGGGATAAGAAAAACAAGTTTATGCATTGGCTGCGCTCCAACGGATTCATGGTCGTGACCAAAGATGGGGCGCCCGCCGAAGAGGGTCATTACAAGGCGAACGTGGACGTGATGATGGCGATCGACGCGCTCGAGCTTTCCATCGAGATGCGGCCCGATGTTGTGATTCTCGTGACTGGCGACGCCGATTTCGCCTATCTCGCCATCAAGCTGCGCAGACACGGGATTCGCGTGGAAGTTGCGTCGGTCGCCGCAAATCTCGGGAATATGTTGAGATCAGCTGCGAACGACGTGATCGATCTGGCCCCGCTCTTTCGGACGTTCGAGATCATGAAAGTTCAAGATTTTCCGCCAACAGCGCAGCAGTCGGCGCGGCAGCAACAGCAGCCCAGGAGAAGGCCTCGGCCTCACCGACCCGTCCACATCCGAGAACCTCGACCTTGATTACCCGGCGGGGCGAATCTTGTGCTCGCCATTCGCGTGCGAACATAATTCATTGTCGATCTTCCATGTTCGTCGACAGCAAAATGTCAGCATCAAAACGCATTCCGCTCTTGTCGCGAGCTCGGGGGCATTGTCTAATTGTTGTTCCACCAATGGCAGCCAATACCTCTAATGGTCCGCCACATGTAATCGTCCGCGGCCGTGCGGCCGGATTCGCCCAGGAAATTGAAATCGGCCCGTATCGTCTCAAAGGCGATGAACCGGTCGCTTTCGGCGGAACAGATACCGGGCCGTCTCCGTACGATTTTCTTCTCGCCGCGCTCGGCGCCTGCACGTCGATGACGATATCGCTCTATGCGCGACGAAAGGGGTGGCCACTCGATAGTGTCACGGTCTCGCTGCACCACTCGAAAATTCACGCGGCCGATTGCGCCGACTGCGAGACCAAGGTGGGGAAAATCGATCGGATCGAGCGGGAGATCCAACTCACCGGCGAGCTCACGAGCGAACAGCGGTCCAAGCTAATGGAAATCGCGGACCGCTGCCCGGTCCATCAGACGCTCACGTCGGAAATCAATATCAAAACTCGAGCGGTCTAGGCAAACCTGTAGAGGCAGGCGTGCCGCCTGCAATCATAATGAGGTTCGCAGCCGACACCGGCGTTATAGTCCTGCCAATTCATCCGCGCTAAGCACAAGCTTTTCAACACGCTGGCCGCTCACGAGTCCGTCCACAATTTTCGGTACGTCTGCGACGGTGACGTGCCCGTAAAAGAAATGGTCGGGTTCAACTAAAACGGTAACGCCAGTCGCGCATTGATCGAGACAACTCGATGTGCAGACGCGCGCTTCGCGTTGAGCGAGTCCGCGCGCGGCTACCTCCGCTTTCAAAGCTTTGTAGACTTCTTCCGAGCCTTTCGCGGCGCAGCATCCCTTCGGGTTGTCGTCGGGCCGGCGATTGATGCAGATGAAGAGATAGCGATTGCGTCGCGCCATTTTTAAACCTGTAGAGGCAGGCGTGCCGCCTGCAATCATAATCAAACCGATCAGCGTTCAACTTTCGCTGCTGACACAGCTGCCGCTACAGAGAAGATGGATCTCGACAGTCATACACCGCCGCTACAGAAAGGAACGCTCAACGCCCAGCGTCCAATGTCGACTGCGGTGGCGTCACCGGTTCGGTGTCATGGATGCGGCCGTAATCGACAGTAAGCTGTCCGTCGCCACTCGGGGTGTAGATCTCGGCGAAGCGCTGGCCGAACTCGATATCTCGCCAAAGGTAATCTTGCTGAGTTTGCACAGCCGCGAGAATGACTGGATCGATGCCGACGACTGATACGACCAGCATGGCACGAGCCGATTCAAGCGTTTCGGGAGTTGCGCCAAAAAGCGGACTTTGTTCGTCGATGACGTGACGCAAAGTGAGGGCGGCGGGAAACACGGCTAGCCGGTCGAACTGGAGTTTGAGATTGTAAAAGTAACGGAAGTCTCCGCCTTCGACCAGCGGCTCGTCGCGATGGAACATGATGCGAAACTCGGTCTCGACCAAGCTATGGTGACGCATATTGCCGATGCGTACCATGAGGGTGGGCTGGCCGTTCAAAGGCGCGATGACGGCGGATTTACTGAACAGGATGCGCGCAATGGGTCGCGAGAAGCGAACGAAGATGAGGCCGGTCATGACGGCGAGGAGAAACACTCCGCTCATGATCTCGATGGTCGTGACGATGTGGCCGTAGAGCGTTTGCGGATACCAATGGCCGTAGCCAACGGTGGCCAGGGTTTGGACGCTGAAAAAGAACGAGTCGAGGAATGAACCGGGCCTTATTCCGGCGATGCTGTTCCCACCGATCATAAAGAGCGCGGCGAAGATGAGGTTAAGCACGACGTAAACGGCGGTAACGAAGGCGGCAAACTGCGGCCAGGTCAAACCGAGCAGCCATTGATAGGCGTCACGCCACTCGAGACGCCCGGCGTTGACTTTGAGGAACTCAACCTGACCGGAACGAACTGAAACTGGTTTGGGCATGCGAAGCACAAGCTTGCTGCCAATCCGGCTGGATGTCGATCTTGCAAGCGGTTAATGGTTGAGAATTGAGGGTTGATAGCGCAGGCGGAAGAGAGCAAACGCCCAACGCTCAACGTCCAACATCGAATCAAAAAAAGAAGACGGAGCGAAGGATGTTTAATTTACCCAAGAGAATTTTCTAGTGAACGCACGGATAGCATTGCCGCAGCCTGCGGCAGCGGCTACAACTAACTGCGAGCTAAATGAAAGATTTAACCCAAGGGTCTGTGACCCGGCATCTTCTGCACATGTCGGCGTTTATGGCTGTGAGCATGGTGGTGCAAACGCTTTACTTACTGGCCGATCTTTATTGGGTGGGGCACCTCGGCAAGGAGGCGATCGCCGCGGTAGGTGTGGCCGGAAATCTGATGATGATTGTCCTGGCGCTCACGCAAATGCTGGGTGTGGGAACGACAACCCTCATCTCGCACGCGGCGGGCAAAAAGGACCAGCCTCAAGCCGAGCTGGTCTTCAATCAATCTTTTGTCATGTCGATCTTGGTTGGGTTAGCTCTCGGCGTTTTCGGATTTCTGTTGCGGAATCCGTATTGCGAAGCGTTAAGCGCCGATGCAGCGACGGCGACGTTGGCAAAGAGTTACTTGCTCTGGTTCATTCCCGCACTCGCGCTCCAGTTTCCGCTGGTCGCGTTGGGGTCGGCGTTACGTGCGACCGGAATCATCAAGCCGACGGTCGGATTACAAGTGCTAAGCGTGGTCCTCAATATCATCCTGGCGCCTTTGCTGATTTTTGGGATCGGCCCCTGGCCGAGGCTCGGAGTGACCGGAGCCGCGCTCGCCACTTTCATCTCCATTCTGATTGCCGACGTGCTGATGGTGATCTATTTCGAGAAAAAATATCATTACCTGCGGTTCCGCTTTCCGTTTTTCCGGCCGCGTTTGAAAATTTGGACAAAGATGCTTCACATCGGCGTGCCGGCGGGCGCTGAGTTTGTGCTGCTCTTTGTCTATATCATGATTGTTTACGGGATTATTCGCGGCTTCGGGCCGGCTGCCCAGGCAGGATTTGGAGTGGGCGCGCGTGTGATGCAGGCGCTCTTCTTACCGGTCGTGGCGCTGAGCTTCGCAGTTGCTCCCGTGGTCGGCCAAAACTTTGGCGGTCGCCGCGCCGATCGCGTCCGCCATTCCGTTTATGCCGGAATCGGGATCGCGGCGGTAATGATGCTCGTTCTCACTTTCATCGTCTGGCTAGCGCCCGCTGCACTGATCGGATTCTTTTCAAATGACCCGCGGGTGATTGCTTTCGGTGGCGATTATTTAAGAATCGTTTCGCTCAATTTTGTGGCCGCGGGGATTGTTTTTACGACCTCAAGCGTGTTTCAGGGAATCGGCAACACCTGGCCACCACTGATTAGCTCGACGGCGCGATTGCTTCTCTTTGCTTTGCCCGCAGTACTCATTTCTCGCACGCCCGGATTTGAGATCAAGCACGTCTGGTATCTGTCGGTCGCATCGCAGCTCCTTCAAATGTGCATTAATCTTCTGCTGCTCCGGCGCGAACTGCGAAAGAAACTAACGTTCGAAGGCCTCGAGAATCTTGTTCCCGGCCGCGCGACTGCGACGTGAGGCATCGTACGCGGCTTACGATAGATGTCTTCGTCTCCAAAAAGTTGAGTGACGAGTAACAAGTCGAACAAGCGCTTGCCAACGGCGCATGTAAAACATAGTATTACGTTATGACGAAGACGATTTCGAAGGTCGGAAATTCCCACGGTATCATTTTCGACGCTGCTTTGATGGACCTTGCCCGAGTAAAAGTCGGCGATCAACTCACCGTCACCGTTCACGAAGGCGGGTCGATCGTTTTGACACCCGTCCGCCCGGCGATCGCTCCCAAAACGGCGGCGGCTGCAGCCAAGCGATTGATTCGCAAGAACTCTGTTTTGTTCAAGCGACTCTCTTGAGCAAGCCGCTTACGCATCTCACCGCTTCCGCTGTGAAGGCCATTCACGCTGAAGTGCTGGCCGCGCATGGCGGTTCGCCCGGCATCCGGGACGAGGCCCTGCTCGAATCCGCCGTCGCCGCGCCCCAAGCAACGATGATGGGCCAGCCATTAATATCCGACCCAGTTGAGATCGCGGCAGCGTATCTTTTCTACCTTTGCCGGAATCACCCCTTCATCGACGGGAACAAGCGAACCGCACTCGCGACGTGCCTGGTTTTTCTGCAAACCAACGACTTCCTTCCAAACCTGAAATTGCCGACAAGCGATTGGGAAGCGTTTGTGCTCGATGTCGCCGCCAGTCGGTTGGATCGCGACCAGACGACCGCGCGATTTCATAAACTGCTGAAACAAATCAGCAGGAAAAAGTTGAAGGATCGAAGGAAGAAGTAGAAATCCGCCACGGCGGGCAGGCTGCGGTTAGGCGCGCCGACTCGCTTCGGCTATTTGATCTTCGCCAGAATGCCTTCCATCTCTTTTCTGCTGAAGGCGCGCATGGTCTGGCTCTTGACGTTGCCCAGTGCGCCGATCTTGAGAGAAAAAGCGCTCGCGGTCTCGGCATTAGGCGCCTCGAGCAATAGCACCACATCGTAGGCGCCCATTGTCCAAAATGAGTCGATGACCTTCGCGCCCATTTTCTCGGCCTCGGCGGTGGCGGCGGTGCCTCGTTTGATGGTGTCCTTGACATTGCGAATACCTTGTTCGCTAAACTGAAGAAGACTGACATACATAGCCATATTCTTTCCTTTCGTGGATTTTGCCAAAAAGGCTATGGCAGAGCTTGCGTGTTTGCAAAAGTAACAATCACTTCCAAGACACGTCGATCGACGTCGTTCTGGGTTTCACCGGCCTCGGCGAGGTCGCGTTTACGGACCAGCAATGAGTGATCGCCGCCTTCGACGACGTGAAGAAAATTCGGGGCCTTCATTTCCTGGCGCACGCGCTCGAGAAGATCCAAGGGGCAGAGCGAATCGCGCGTACCTTGCACAAAGAGGATCGGCGTAGTTAACGCGCGCAAAACTTTGTCGCGCAATTTTGTTCGGTCGCCCATTGCGCAGAGCGGGTAGCCGAGGCAAATGAGGCCATCCACTTTTTCTTCGAGCGCGACGTGGCAGCCGACACGGCCACCCATGCTTTTGCCAATCAGAATGATAGGTGCAGTTGCACCGGTTTTTGTCAGAGCTTCGGCCAGCGCTTGTCGATGGGCGGCGATCAGTTGTGACAGAGGATCGGGACGTTTCCGGTTTTCGCGCATATAGGGATAATCGAACGTCTCAACGTCGCCAACTTCTTCGAGGTATTTCTTCCAGCGTTGCATCCAAGGATGCGACGACGGCCCGCCGGCGCCGGGAGCGAAGAGGAACAGGGGTCTCACAAGCGAAGCAACGAGTGATAACTGACAGGCAACAAGTGAAACTTCAGAAGGGATCAGCGAAAACAAACGTCCAACGCTTAACGCTCAACGCCCAACATTCAATCCCGAGCAGGCGGCAGATGGGCGTGCTACTCGTTACCTCCCTGCACACTGAGTTCCCACCTATAACCGTCCGGGTCGTGAAACCAGAGACCCATGTGGGGCGAGCCGGGACCCTCCGGGCCGATTTCGTTGCCCGGGTCTTCGATATCGGTCCTAATCTTCTTGAGATGCGCGAGAGCTTTTCGCAACGTCGGCATGTTCGGTAGATGAAATGACATATGCTCGAATGTTTGGGGCGACGGTTTGCCTTTAAACAACGCGATCGTGACGTTGTCGTTGCCAACCGCGACACCATTTTCGAACTCGAATTTTTTGCGCAATCCCAAGGCGCGCTGGAACCATCTCGCGCTTTTCTTCGGGTCACGGACGGCTAGTCCGAAGTGGCCGACAACGCCGAGTGTAAATGGAGGCTTCATGGGACTAGACTATGAAACGGCGGAGCAAACGTCCAACGCCCAGACGCCAAGATCGGCACGGGGGCTGCTCATTTCTGTTGTATGCAGCTCCGCGAACTCGACCGACGCAAAACAACTCTTCCCGAAGACACTTCCGAAAAGCCTCAGCGAACATCGACCAAGACGGTCGACTCGCAGTTCGCGGTCGATGAGATCAAGGCTTACATCGCGATCCGGGACAACTGGCTGGCCGAAGCCGAAGCAACCACGACGAGTGCGAACCTGCGTCGCCTCATTTTGGCCAACGATTTCGTTCAATCATGTTTGAAACCGGCGCGGTCGCCGTACAAAGCGCAATATCTGCCGGAACGCGACGCCGACCGGGAGCGTAAACGTTGTGCGGCAGTCAAGATCCGTATCGCGGAGCTTGACACGCAAATAGCGCTGTAGCCGCGAGCTCACAGGGCAAGGACAGAGGTCGAGCCAGACGAGCTCAGCTATACAACGCCAAGCTGTTTTCGAATGGCGCAAACAAGCGATTCCTTGATCTCGAAGTTCTTGTTGGATGGATGACGGAGCGGACTTTGGAAATGTGATTGGCCGGAAAACCACCCTGTTTGGCATGTTCTTGAACGGTCGCCTAGAATTCGAGTCTTTCGATCTCGCCTGAGTAAGGCCAATCATCGGCGAAGATGACAAATCCGCTTCGTACTGGATTCTCACGAACATAATTCCATTTTTCGCTGTAGCTCTCGCTAGACCGCAACAGGTGATCGAAGAATTCGCGTGGCCAAAGAGCTTGCGGAGTTGTGGCCGCTGCCGTCGGCTGCGGTCTGCCTTTTTGGATCTTTCGGCTCGTCCATGTCTTCCAGGCCCCGACGAACCGTGACAAAGTTTTTGCTTCATGTTCCGGCCGGCAGAAGAAATGCGCATGGTCAGGCATGATGACGTAACGACCAATCGCCCAACGATGACGTTCGCATGCGCGTTTCCATTCGTCGATCAACGCACTGGCGGCGGTTTCATGTGTGAGAACATTTCGCCGATCTCTTGTGCAGGTTGTGATGAAATAAATTGGGGGCTCAATCCAAACTCGATCGAGGCGACGTAGATGCTCGTGCACGAACAAGAACTTAGATGAGTTTGTAGCAAAGAAGCCGCAGCCGCGGCAGCGGCTACAGAAAAGGCGGATGAAGAATTGCGGCTAAACCAGCCGACGTATCATTCGGTTCCGTAAACGAGCACGTGAAATGTACCCGGCACGTAATTGGGCCGGCGACGTTCGCCAGGTGACGGACTTGGTCCGGTGTCCGGTGCGATCTGCGCGGTGCATGTATAAATGCGATGCGTGGCGGGATCGAGCGCCATGGTGCGCGCGCCGCGTTCGGTCGTGAGAGTTTGCACGACCGCAAGCTTGTCCAGTGCTTCCTCCTTCGCGATCGTCATCGTCCCATCGCCGCAGGAAGCGAACGCCAATTGCATCGCGTCATCGAATGCGCACGCGTCTACGCCGGCGCCAATCGTCGTTTTCGCCACAACCTTGCCGGTATCGCTGTCCAACATGGCCATCAACTTATTGCCGCAACCTACGAAGAGTCGGTGATGTACCGCGTCGAAAGCCATGCCGCTAGGCTCCTCGCCGGGTGCGAGTGGCCACGATCCAGTCACGGCGTGGGTTTTGATATCGATCACAGCTACTTCGTTCTTGTCTTCGATATTGCAGAAGACTCGTCCGCCCAATGCATCGGCCGCTGCGAACTCCGGCTTGCCGGACAACGGGACGGTCACGACCACCCTGTTGTTTTTTGCGTCGATGACTGCGGCCGATTTTCCGCGTCCATTGAACGCGTAAACTTCCGAGTTCGTCGGTTCGAACAAGATCGCATCCGGGTTCTCGCCTGTTTCCACTTTCGTGAGCGTCTTGGCGGTGTTGAGATCAACCACGCTCACTTTCGATTCTTTTCCGTTGCTGGAGAATCCGCGGTCGAGGTCCGACGCAATAGCGAAGCCATGCACGCCCGGCGTGTCGGCGATCTCGCCCACGACGTGGTCGCTCGTAAGATCGACAATCACGATCTTCGTCGCGTGCGTGACGTAGAGTTTTCTCGCCTTTGCATCGACCGACAAATAATCCCAGCCGGCTTCGCCTTCGATGGGAATGCTCTTTAGAAATTTAAAGCTCTGCGCCTCCACCGCTTGCATCAACGCGAGTAAGACGAGACCGATCAACCATCGCCGTTTCATATCGTTTCCTATAATCCCAATCTCAAGGTCACGCTACCTTACGCACCACTGCCTGTTCGCGACAACTCCGAGATCGAGGAATCGTTTGCTCACGCCATTTGAAAACAGCCTGGCGTTGAATAGCTGAGCTTGTCCGGCTCGACCTCTGAGTTCTCGGCTACAGCGCTATTTGCGCGTCAAGCTCCGCGATACGGATCTTGACTGCGGCACAACGTTTGCGTTCGCGGTCGGCGTCACGTTCCGGCAGATATTGCGCTTGGTACGGCGACCGCGCCGGTTTCAAACATGATTGAACGAAATCGTTGGCCAAAATGAGGCGACGCAGGTTCGCACTCGTCGTGGTTGCTTCGG
>DATMPQ010000313.1:0-14919 GCA_035567015.1 Chthoniobacterales bacterium
GCAACACTTCAGCCAAGCGATGCTCGACTTCTGGAACAACGACGCGCGGCGAACGTGCAAAAAGTGCGGTAAAAAGGTCGAGAAGCCGGGACTGATGCAGTCGTTTTAGTGGCGAAAAACAATTGTAGGGCGTTTCTGTGAAACGTCGGTCCAAATAAATGGCGTCCGCCGAGGCGGACGCCCTAGAAATGAAGATCGACCTGCACACGCATATCCTCCCGCACGACTGGCCCGACCTCGACGCAAAGTATGGCTACAGTGGATTCGTTAGGCTCGATCACTATCAACCGTGCTGCGCACGGATGATGATCGGCGACCGCGTCTTTCGCGAGATCACTGACAACGTGTGGGATCCCAAGCGTCGCATCGAAGAGTGCGACCGCGAGAAAATTTCGATGCAGGTGCTCTCGACCGTGCCGGTGATGTTCAGCTATTGGGCGAAGCCGGCAGACGCGTTGGATTTGTCACGGCGGTTGAACGATCACATCGCCGAAGTCGTCCGCGATCATCCAACGCGATTCGCTGGCCTGGCCACGATTCCGTTGCAAGATCCGGATCTGGCGGCACGCGAGCTGGAGCGATGCGTGCGCAAATTGGGTTTGCGCGGGGCGCAGATCGGTACGCATGTCGATGCAAACCCGTACTCTGGTCGCATCGACACCATAAATCTGGACAATGCGTCACTTCAGCCTGTCTGGAGCGCGGCGGAGCAGCTCGGCGCGGCGATCTTCGTTCATCCATGGGACATGTTCGGCAAAGAGCGCATGCCGAATTACTGGTTGCCGTGGCTTGTTGGGATGCCGGCCGAAACGTCGCTCGCGATCTGCTCGATGATTTTCGGCGGCGTGTTCGATCGGTTCCCGAAGCTCCGCGTCGCATTCGCACACGGCGGGGGCGCGTTCCCATTCACCATCGGCCGGATCGAGCGTGCGTTCCACGTGCGACCCGATTTGGTCGCGACGGAAAATAAGACGAACCCGAGAAAATATCTCGCTCAGCGCGACAACCGTGGCGGCCTGGCGCCTGCGCGCTTTTACGTCGACTCGCTCGTTCACGATACCGACGCGCTCAGGTTGCTGCTCAAACTATTTGGCGCGCACCGCGTCGCGCTCGGATCGGACTACCCATTCCCGCTCGGCGAAGCGCAGCCTGGCAAGCTCATTGAATCGATCGAGCTGCCGGCGAAAGAAAAAACGCAGCTGCTATCAGGAACCGCGCGCGAATTTCTTGGAATGAGCTGAGGTGGATCGGCCGCTCCGCCGGGCGATGTTAATCAACTCGGCTGCGCCGGCATTTTTAACAACGCCCAAGAGACTGCGCGTTCCACCTTTCACACTGTCCGCAGTACCGCTCGCACCGGGCTCGCATCAAATCCGACTAATCGGAGCGGCAACGCAATCAATTCGTAGATCCCTTCGGGCACATCCTTTAAAACGAGCCCTTCCAAGATCGACATGTCGTGACGCAGCATTGCCTTATGCGCCGATAGATCTTTCGATTCGAAAAGGTCCACGCTAGGTGTGTCGATTCCGACAGTGATGACGCCCCGTTCGTGTAGAAAATCAACGAGTTCGACCGAGAGCGCTGCGAAATCGCTGTTCCATTTCTGCGGATTGGGAAACGTCCCCGTGGCAAACAATACTCTCGGCTTAAGGTGGATCGCGCGTTCCCCTGGCGCGCCGGAGCCTTGCGCGGAGGCGGCCGCGCGCGATGCTAGATGGCTCCCGCCAACGGCGGGCACTTCTCGACTCACTTTAGGCGGCAGCATCTTAGGCGTGATGCGCGTCGCGCGTGCAACCCCCACTCGGATCACCTGGCAACGCCCCAGATAATAATCGAGCGAGCGTTTATCGATCGCCGACGCATCTTTACCATAGTGATTTGGTCCATCCGCATGTGCCCCGAGATGCGTCGTCGCGCGCAACGTTGACAGCGTGATGTTGTCACCGCGGGCCATGTCGTTGAGCACTTCGCGGCTGAGCGGCGTATCGCCCGGCCAGACCGCGAGCTTCGGCGTGATCGGTGGCGTGATGTCGTAGGTCACGTTAAATCGTTACATCGGGAGATCGAATCTCGGTTCACGAATCACGAATCACGAATCACGATTTACGATTCGCCTCCTCCTCGCCCGCTCACATCTCGTGCCGGATCGCCCACAGATCGTGAAAGATCGGCCTGAAGAGTGACTCCTTTAGGAACGGCACACCGGGCGATCCGCCAGTGCCTTTCTTCGCGCCGATTGTCCGCTCGACCAGTTTGATATGCCGGTAGCGCCACTCCTGCAATCCCTCGTCAAAGTCGGTCATTAATTCGAAAAGGATGGAGAGTTCCGGCGAGCTTTTGTAGAGCCGCAGGATTTCTTTCTGAACGTGTTCGTTAGGACCGTTAGGCTTGGTGAGGTCACGATTCTTCAGGTCCGCGGGAATCTGTGCCCCGCGCGTGGCCAGGAAATCGTAGAAATGATCGATCACCGTCCGCTCGCCGAGCAGTTGCTGAAGCCGGTCAGATCCGGGAAAATCCGGCTTCACGTAGGCGAGTGTTGATTGTCTCTTGTATCCGAGCGCGAACTCAATTTCGCGAAATTGCACCGATTGAAATCCCGAGGCCGTCTCGAGCCGGTCGCGGAAACTCGAGAACGACGTCGGCGTCATCGTCTCGAGGATGTCCACTTGCGCGACGAGCGTCTTCATGATTGTTCGGACGCGCTTAAACGAATGAATTGCGCCGAAGAGATCGCCGGCGGAGAAATCCTTTTTGATCTTCTCAAACTCGTGGAGCAGTTGCTTGAACCAAAGCTCGTACGTCTGATGAATGATGATGAAGAGCATCTCGTCGTGCTCGGCCGGGGTTGAGCGCGGCTTCTGAAGCGTGAGCAGGTTTTCCAAATCCAAATAGTTGGCGTACGTCAAGGGCGGCATAGTCACATGCTCTATGGCCGTGGCGTGGACGTCAACGCGCGATGACGTGATTGGTTTGTCTTGTCGTCGTTTTAACGATTCACCGGTTTAACGTTTTAACGCCGCGAAGCGTAAACGCACTCCCGACAGTTATTGCGTAAGGTTGCGCGCAAATTGTCCGACCTTGCGCACTAGATCGCGGTCGCCGGAGAGTCGCTCGATTTCGCTCACAATCGCGCTGCCGACCACCGCTGCATCGGCGTAGTGCCACACTTCCCGCACTTGCGCGGGCGTGGAAACTCCGAAACCAACCGCGACCGGCAACGGCGTGACACCTCGAATCCGCCGGACAAGTGACTCCGCGTTTTCGTTGATGTTTTCGCGCGCTCCCGTCACGCCAGTTCGCGATATTGCATAAACGAAACCGCGGGCCTGTTGCGTGATCAATCTCAAACGATCCTCATTCGTCGTCGGCGCAACCAGGAAGATGGGGTCGAGATTGTTCGCCACGAGGAGCGACGTCCAACTCCCGGCTTCCTCGGGAATCAGATCAGTCACGAGAACCGCGTCCACTCCCGTACGGGATGCGGCGGTGGCAAGCTTCTCGAGACCAAATTGCAGCAACGGATTGTAATAACTAAACAACACGATTGGGACATTCGTTTGACGTTTCGCCGCCGTGATGCACTCGAGGACGCCTTTGAGATTTGTTCCGCGGCCAAGTGCGCGCTCCGACGCTCGTTGAATGACAGGACCATCCGCGACTGGATCGCTGAAGGGAACGCCAACCTCGATAATGTCGGCGCCGGCTCTGGCCAATTCGCGAAGCAACTCTTCTGTCGCGGACAAATCAGGGTCCCCGGCGGTGATGAAAGGAATGAAACCGCCGCGTCTTTTCGACTTTAGCTCCGCAAAAACCTCAGAGATGCGGCTCATCGACAGGAATGAGCTCTCGTTTTCAATGCCTGTGCGACTCTAGATCAGCCACCAACTGCACGTCTTTATCGCCACGCCCAGACAAATTGATGATGATCGCGTCATCGCGAGTAAATTCGCCGGCGACACGCAACGCCGGAAGAATTGCATGCGCGCTTTCCAGAGCTGGTATGATCCCTTCAAGTCGTGCGCACAATTTGAAACCTTCCAGGGCTTCCTCATCGCCGGCATTGAGATATTCGGTCCGCCCAACGTCGTGGAGATATGCGTGCTCTGGTCCGATGGAGGCGTAATCGAGTCCGGCTGAGACAGAATGGGTGCGCGCAATCTGACCAAACTCGTCTTGCAGGACATAAGACATTGTTCCCTGCAGCACGCCGACGCGGCCGCCTCCACTGGTCTCGCCGCCTTTAAAGCGGGCGGCGTGCTCGCCGATGGAATCGCCACGACCGCCAGCTTCCACTCCAATCAGCCGCACGCTTTTGTCCGCCAGAAAAGGATGAAATAATCCGATCGAATTCGAGCCGCCGCCAACGCAGGCCACGAGCGCAACCGGTAATTTGCCGGTTTGTTCCAGGATTTGGGCGCGTGCTTCGCGACCAATGATGCGTTGAAATTCTCGGACCATGAGAGGATACGGATGCGGTCCAAGCGCACTGCCGAGGAGATAGTAAGTGTCGTGCACATTCGTCACCCAATCGCGCAACGCTTCGTTGATCGCGTCCTTTAGCGTCCGTGTTCCGGCGTCCACCTTCACAACCTCGGCGCCAAGCAACTGCATTCGGAAAACATTGAGCGCTTGCCGGCGCATATCCTCCGCGCCCATGTAGACGACGCACTTCAATCCGAAGAGCGCGCATACCGTCGCCGTGGCGACGCCGTGTTGGCCTGCACCTGTCTCCGCTATGACGCGCTGTTTTCCCATTCGCCTGGCGAGCAACGCCTGGCCGAGTGCGTTATTGATTTTGTGAGCGCCGGTGTGGGAAAGATCTTCGCGCTTCAGGTAAATCTGTGCGCCACCGCCGTGCTCGCTCAGCCATTTCGCATGAAATAGCGGCGTAGGACGTCCGGAAAAATCTCGAAGAAGTTGTTCGAACTCGTGGGCAAAACTCGAGTCGCTCCGAGCACGCATGAATTCGCGGGTAAGTTCGTCTAGCGGCGCGACAAGTGTCTCGGGCACGTAACGGCCGCCATAATTTCCCCAGTGGCCGGTCGCATCAGGCTCCGAAACAAGACCATCGTTCTTCTCCATCGCTCTCAGCTCGGTCGAGCCGCTCCAATTTTTCCTGCATTCCGGGCTGCGGCCACGAATTGCTGGATGCGCCCCGGATCTTTGACGCCGGGAGCTCTTTCCACGCTACTGCAAACATCGACGCCATCCGGATTCACCATCGCAATGGCTTGCGCCACATTTTCCGGACTCAATCCGCCCGCGAGAATCAGTCGACTCGCGAACTTCTTTGTCGCTCGCGCAAGTTCCCAATCGCCGATATCGCCGGTGCCGCCGGCCATCCGTCCGTCATAAGTGTCGAGCAAAATCGTGCACATGGGATAAACCGAGGCTCTCTGCGCATCGAATCCGTCATCCATCCGTAATGCTTTTATGATTTCGAAATCGCACGCCAGTTCCGCACACATCTCGGGTGGCTCAGAGCCGTGCAGCTGCACCATTCGAAGACCGACATCTCGAGCGACGCGACGGATTTCTTCGACTGGAGTATCTACGAATATTCCAACTGCCTGGGTGCTCAAGGGTAATGTCCGCGCGATGGTGCGCGCCCGATCGGGTCGGATATGTCGCGGGCTTTGTTCGTAGAAGTTGAGCCCGATCATGTCGACGCCCGCCGCCGCACAAGCCAGCGCGTCGTTGGAATTGGTAATCCCACAGATTTTAATTTTCATCATCATGCGGTCGTGGCGCTGTGGTTTCCGCCGCCACCGCGACCCTCGAGCAATTTTTGCAATGCGTCACCGGGATTATCTGATTGCATGAGACTGCCGCCGATTAAAAAACCGCCGAAACCAAGTGTGCGCAACCGGCTCAGCTCGTCCCCCGTCCTCAACCCGCTTTCACTGATAAGCAACGCGTTTTGCGGAGCGTAACGAACAAGAGCTTCACTTGTGGAAAGCGAAACTTCGAAGGTTGTGAGATCGCGATTATTGATTCCAATCAGTCGCGCCCCGCAATTCGCGGCCCGCTCCATCTCCTCTTTTGTGTGCACTTCGACAAGCGCATCCAAACCTAGTGCCTCCTCGGCAATCGACCGCAGTTTGCCCAGCGTTTCGTCATCCAGCGCGGCCGCGATGAGCAATACCGCATCCGCTCCGGCTTCGGCAGCCTCAAATAATTGCACCGAATGAATGATGAAGTCCTTTCGCAGGACCGGCAGGGCCGTCGTGGCGCGAACTTCGAGCAAATCGTCGATTGATCCGCCGAAGAAATGTTTTTCCGTGAGCACGGAGATGGCGCAGGCACCGGCATTCTGATAAAGCGAAGCGGCTTCAGCCGGTTGCAGGTCTTCCCGAATAGTTCCTTTCGATGGAGATCGGCGCTTGTATTCGGCGATGATTTTGATCTCGGGATTTTTCGCAGCGAGCATTTTGCACAACCGGCGCGGTTCGGCCTTTTCTCTGACACGAAGGGCATTGTTACGGATCGAATCCTCCGATCGAACGCGAAGCAGTTCGGTGAGGTCTTCTCTCTTTCGGCGCAGAATCTCGACGAGCAAATTAACCATTAATCTAGCTTTGGTGGCTTTGACCAACGCTTCCAGTTTCGCGGCGGCGCGCCCGCTGTCGATACCTCATTCGCATTAGGAGGAATTTTCGGTAACAGTCCAAGTCCAATCACATGTTAGCACACGACTAAATCCGAAAGTTCTAGAGGCCATGCTCATCGTAATGAAATCTGGCGCCACCGAAGAGGAAATCTCTCGGGTCGCCGACACGATTCGCGACTTGGGTTTCCGTCCCCACGTTATGCCGGGGGCGACCCGGACGGCGATTGGCCTGACCGGCAATCAAGGGGCGCTCGATCCGGTTCAATTCGAGAATCTGCCGGGCGTGGCGGAGGCGATTCGGGTCAGCAAACCGTACAAGCTTGTGACGCTCGATCTCCGGCCGGAAAAAACGGTCGTCAAAGTAGGCGAGGCAACTATCGGGGGCGATGAGTTTGCCATCATTGCCGGGCCGTGCGCGGTCGAAAGCCGCGAGAACACGTTTGCGATTGCCGAGGCTGTCCGTCGAAGCGGCGCGAAATTCTTCCGCGGCGGCGCTTGTAAGCCGCGCACCTCTCCTTACGCATTTCAAGGGTTGGGGGACGAAGGGTGGAAAATCCTCTCCGAAGTGCGGGAAAACTTCGGACTGAAGATTGTCGCCGAGGCGCTGGATGAACCAAGCTTAGACCAGGCGGAAGAACACGTCGACGTCATCCAGATCGGAGCGCGCAACATGCAGAATTTTTCTCTGCTACGGCGGGCCGGCCGATCGAAACTTCCCATCCTGCTTAAACGCGGCATGGCCGCGATGCTCGACGAATGGCTACTCGCGGCCGAATACATTATGGCGGAGGGCAATTACGCCGTCGTGTTGTGCGAAAGAGGCGTGCGCACTTTTGCGCAGCACACGCGCAACACGCTCGATCTCGCCTCAATCCCGGCCGTGCGCCACATTTCGCATCTGCCGGTTATTGTCGATCCGTCACATGGCACCGGCAAGAATTACATGGTGACGCCGCTGGCTTGCGCCGGAGCCGCCGCAGGCGCCGACGGACTTATCGTGGAAGTGCATAATGATCCGCCCCGAGCGCTCTCCGATGGCGCGCAAGCTCTCACTTTCGCCGAATACCAGCAACTCGTCGACGAAGTGATGGCGATTCGTCAGGTCGTCTCAGCCAAGCAAAGCCGTGTTGCTGATCCTCGATAATTACGATTCGTTCACTTACAACCTCGTCCAACATTTTGGCGAGCTTGGCTGTGAACCCGTTGTTCGGCGTAACGACGCCATCTCGCTTGATGAAATTGCCAACCTGAAGCCGACACATATTTGCATCTCCCCCGGACCGGGAAGACCTGCCGAAGCGGGAATAAGCGAAGAAGTCGTGCGCCGGTTCGCGTCGAGCGTGCCCTTGCTCGGTGTTTGCCTGGGTCACCAGTGCATCGCGGAAGTTTTTGGCGGACAGGTTGTCCACGCGGAGAGGTTGATGCACGGCAAAACCTCAGAGATCCATCACGATGGATCGGGCGTTTTCGCTGGACTGCCAAATCCCTTTTCCGCTACGCGCTATCATTCGCTCATCGTCGCGCCGGAGACTTTGCCCGGTGAGCTCACCGTCAGCGCAAAAACGGCTGAAGGCGAGATCATGGGACTGCACCATCGAGAGTTCCCATTGCATGGAGTGCAGTTTCACCCGGAGTCGATTCTGACCGGGCAAGGCAAGAAGCTGCTCGCGAATTTTCTCGCGCTCTGAACGCGGACTGTCGCGATGCGATAATGGAACCGCATTTCATCCCTTCACGCGCGGAATTTCGTGAACTCGTCCAGCGCGGTAACGTGGTTCCAGTTTACACCGATTGGGTCGCCGACAGCGACACCCCTGTGTCCGCCTTCAGCAAACTGGACCGCGGCCGCTATTCCTTCCTGTTTGAATCCACGGAAAAGAATGACGTCTCGGGCCGTTTCTCGTTCGTCGGGACCGACCCGGAAATTGTGATTCGGAGGCGCAATAACGAGATCATAATTACGGAGGCAGATAAAACCCGTAATTCTAAATCCTCCTCCGATCCACTGGTAGAACTTCGCCAACTGATGGCGAAATATCGATTCGTAAAGCGGCCGGAACTTCCGCGCTTCGTCGGCGGCGCCGTTGGATTCCTGGGCTACGACGCGGCCCGTTTTTTTGAACCGACAGTTCCCGTGGCTGAGCACGACGACTTGTTTCTGCCGGAAATGCTCTTCGTCATCGCGGGCGCAGTCGTCGTCTTCGACCACCGATTGCGCACGGTGCGAGTTCTTAACAACGCTTTTTTAAACGCCGGAGATGACCCGGACAAAGTTTATGATCGCGCCCAACAACGTATTTGCGAAATCCTTAGCCGACTAAAGGCGCCGACAAACATGCCGCCACTGCCGGTCGATTGTCCTGGTACGCCGCTGTTACCGCGGAGCAGCACCGACCGCCCTGAGTTCGAACAACTCGTTCGTCAGACAAAGGATTACATTAAACGGGGAGATATCTTTCAGCTCGTTCTCTCGCGCCTATTTGAAGTCGATTTCGACAAGGACGCGCTCGCCCTTTACCGCTGTTTGCGCTTCGTCAATCCCTCGCCCTACATGTTTTGTCTCAATTTCGCCGGCGAATTCTCTCTCGTTGGGAGCTCGCCGGAAATGCACGTCCGTGTCGCGGACGGGTTGGTCGAGATTCGACCGATCGCAGGCACGCGCAAGCGCGGCCGAACGCCTGATGAGGACGAGCGCAATGCCGAGGACTTGCTCGCCGACGCCAAGGAGCGCGCCGAACATGTGATGCTGCTCGACCTGGCGCGAAACGATTTGGGGAGAATCGCGGAGTTTGGAAGCGTTCGTGTCACAGAGCAGATGGGGATCGAGCGTTACAGTCACGTCATGCATATCGTGTCCCACGTCGTCGCGCGGTTGCGCACCGATCAGGACGCTTACGATGTTTTGCGAGCTACCTTTCCAGCGGGCACGGTGTCGGGAGCGCCCAAAGTGCGTGCCATGCAGCTCATCAGCGATCTCGAAAAAAGAAAACGCGGTTGTTATGCGGGAGCGGTCGGCTACTTCGGTTTCGACGGCAATCTGGACTCATGCATCGCGCTACGTTCCGTGGTCTTAAAAAACGGTCGCGCCTATGTCCAGACCGGGGCCGGCATCGTAGCGGACTCTGTTCCCGCTGCCGAATATGACGAAACAGAAAATAAAGCTGCGGCAATGATGCAGGCACTCAGTATGGCGCGTGCCAGTTGATTCATCGCTTCGGTCATGCCGAAATAATCTAAATAATACGGTTTTTAACCGCGGATTACGCGGACGAAACGGATCGAATTCTGATTCGGATGTAACCGGCGCGCGCCGTCGCCTGTCCTCAATAACAGACAGCACGTCCGTTCCACCGACATGCGAACAAATTTACTCCAGCGTTGCGCTCAGCGATTCGAAGAGGAAAACAAATGGACGTGAGACACTGGACAACAGACGGAATCGGACTGTTCGACATTAACTTCGACACGGGCGAACGATATTGGTCATGCGAGATGAGGCAGCTCCTCGGAATTCCCCGCGATACGCCGGCTGACTTTCATTTGCTCTTGCAGCGCGTGCATCCGGTGGATCGGCGTGCCTTTTACGCGATCGCGATGGAGCCGTTCCGGCCGTACTGTCCCGAGCACAAAACGAGTGAGTTCCGTATCGTGCAGGCCGACGGCAGCGTACACTGGGTGCACCTTGAGAGAGTGGCGATCTTTCGCGCGAACGCTGTGCATGATGTCGTCCGGGTCCTCGGCTTCATTGTCGAAATCTCCGAGCCAAGCGAGCATCGGCGGGCGTGGCAATGGGTTGACCTTGCTGCTTAAGTTTTCCCCGCGCAGCCGAAATGGCTCGAATCTGACTACCGATCGTGACGCGAAGAAGCGAGTTTACTCGCCGCTGCCAGCGACACTTTCTGCCAGAGAGGCGACGACGAAATCGCGTCGTCTGCTCAACGCTTCAACTATTCAACGCTGTAACGTTTTAACGTGGCGAAGCCGACAGGCCGTGCCGGATCCAGGATAATAGTCCGTCTTGGATCGAATTTGGAAAGAGGGCGCGGCCGGGGCTAGAATGGCCAGAAAGTTTGGTTGACAAGCCAGGGATTGCACAATATATGTCATTAACATATATGTCATCGTCGGTCCTCGATCGGGAATTAAAAAAGGGCAGCGCCGAGCTGTTGATTCTGTCGCTGGTCGAAGATCGACCGCGTCATGGCTACGAACTTGGGCAACTCATCGAGTTGCGATCGCGTGGTGCGTTACGATTCAACGTGGCTTCGCTTTACCCATTACTCTATCGCCTGGAAAATCGCGGTTGGATCCGTGGCCGTTGGGTAGAGAAGCCGGGACAGCGGCGGCGCCGTTACTATCGACTTACGCCGGCGGGCAGAAAGATCCTCGCAGCACAACGCGACGGCTGGCGCGAATTCGTCGAAGCCATCGCTCGGATTACCGGAATTGAATATGCCTGACTTCAAATCCGAGATTTGTGCGTGCATCGCCGGACTGAATCTTTCGGCCGAACGTGAGCTCGAAATTATCGAGGAGCTCTCGCAGCATTTAGACGAGCAGTACGAGTATGCAATTAGTCGGGGCGCGTCGGAAGAAGAAGCGAAGCGCGCCGCACTTGAAGGATTGACTCTGCCTGACTCGTTAGGCAATGGGCTGAAATCTGTCGAGTGGCGTAGACCGCTCCGCCGGCCGCCGCTCGGAGCAAATACCCGCGGGAACATGCTGGTCGGTGTTATAGACGACATCCGGTTCGGGCTGCGAATGCTCGCGAAAAAGCCCGGGTTCGCCGTCCTTGCCATCCTCACGCTTGGAATCGGCATCGGAGCCAGCGCGGCGATGTTGAGCGTCATGCAGGATGTGTTAATTCGGCCACTGCCTTATGCCCATTCGGAGCGGCTTTATGCGATCTGGGGCAGCTCCGATTCCGTCGGACAAAATCGAATCGCCGCCTCGGGACCGGATTTCCTGGACTATCTCGAGCAGAACAGGTCCTTTGCCCACATCGCGGAGTACCTGCCGCGTTTTACCTTCACCTGGACCGGAGACGGTGAGCCGAGGCTGGTGAACTGCACGGCCGCGTCGGAGGATTTCTTCCCCATGCTCGGCATCCGCCCATATCTCGGCCGATTGTATGAGCCGCGGGAATACACCTACTTCCAAGACGATACGATGGTCGTATCGTACCGGTTCTGGAAGAACCAGCTGGGCGGCGATCCACATGTGATTGGTCGGATCATTCGCTTACAGGGTGAAAGCTGCGCGATCATAGGAGTTCTGCCGCCGATGTCCGACCTGTTCCCCGACACGGACGTGTGGCCGAAGCTGACTACTCGGCCGAGCTACCCATTCATGCAGTGGCGCGGAAACAAATTTCTGTGCGTGGTAGGTGAGCTGCGACCCGGAATTTCTCCAGCAATGGCAGAAGAGGATCTTACGGCGATTCTCTGTCGTGTTCCGGAAGAACCACGCGATGTGCGCGTGCGGTTGGTGTCGCTAAAGGAAGATCTAATCGGAAATGTGCGCCTGCCACTGATCACCACGCTGGCGGCTGCCTTGCTTATCCTCGTGGTAGCTTGTGTGAATGTTGCCGCGCTGCTGCTAGCTCGTGCGGTGAAGCGGCAAAGCGAAATGGCCGTGCGTCTCAGCCTGGGCGCCGGCCTAGGGCGGCTTGTCCAACAGCTTGTCAGCGAGGCGATGTTACTAAGCGGAGCTGGTTGCGCGGTCGGGCTGCTACTTGCCTGGGCGGCGCTGCGGGTTTTGGCGACAATCCCAAATTTGCCGTTGCCGCGGCTCGATGGCGTGCATTTGAACGCTCCCGCTTTAGCAGCAACGGCCGCAATCGCGGTCGCTATCACGTTACTCTTTGGTTGGATTCCATCGCTTGGCTTCACACGATTGAATCTTTCTTCTGCTTTGCGGCCGCGCGGACTTGCGATAGGGGGTCGTCGTCGGTCCTCGCTGTCAGGCCTCGTTGTGACTGAGATTGCCTGCGCTGTTGTGCTGACAACTATCGTCGGCCTGCTGGTGCATAGCTTTTGGCGAGTCATGCATACGAATCCAGGCTTTCAAACTCAGTCGTTATTCCGCATTTACCTTCGGCATGAGTCGCCTCCTTCTGGTGATCCGGCTGCGCTTCTTACTTACAGCAAAGAAGGTCGCGCCTTCTGGGAAAGCGTGTTGGCGGAAGCATCCTCGCTGCCAGGAGTGCGCTCCGCCGCGCTGTCTGACTGGAGACCTGGGCGAGACGCGGCCATAGCCATGTTAGTCTTTGACGATCGCGCGAACGATCCCACTCACTTACCTTCAGTCGAAGGCTCCTGGACCAGCGCCGATTTCTTTCGCACTGTTGGCACCTCCTTAGTCGCGGGAAGGTCATTTACCGAACATGACAACGCCGATGCGCCGGCGATCGTCATCATTAACACGGAGACCGCGCGGCAGTTTTGGCCGGGCCAGAACCCAATCGGCAAGAGGATTGGAATCAACTACACCGGGCCAGGAAGAAGAGGCAACAGCGAAACGCCCAAGCTCCGCGAAGTGGTCGGCATTGTCGGTAGCATGAAACATGGCCCGCTCGACGCGCCTGCGGCGCCTGCGGTTTATATGCCTTACTTGCAGGACGAGACGAATCACGACATGTCCGGGATGGGCCTTCTGGTGCGCGGTGAAGGCAATCCGATGAGCCTGGCTGATGGTTTGCGCAACCGCATCCATGCCATCCGCCCGGACCAGCCGGTCGATGTTCAAAGCGTGCAAGAATTGGTTGCGCAATCAGTGGCGACAAGACGCTACACGGTAATTTTTTTGAGCGCCTTCGCCGCGATTGGACTTCTGCTCGTCGTGATCGGAGTTTACGGAGTTATTTCCTACGCTACTTCGCAGCGGACGCGTGAATTCGGTGTCCGAATTGCCTTAGGTGCCACGCGAACACGAGTGATTTCGAACGTCTTGCACGATGGGGTGGTGCTCATTGCCGTCGGCTCGGTTGTTGGCATTGGCGGCGCGCTGGTTGTGACACGATCGCTTTCCAGCCTTCTGTACGAGGTCAGCCCGCTGGACGCGCTTAGCTTTTGCGCCGCGGTTGGAGCGCTTGCGACCATTTCCATTTGCGCCTGTTTGCTTCCGGCTTGGAAAGCTTCGCGGGTCGATCCGATCATCGCGATTCGAAGCGACTGTTAGTAGTAGCTCCTACCATCTGCTTCTGCCACTCCGTTTCCGGGCCTAACGAATTCGATCCCGGAAACACTTTCGGTAATACAGGAATTTCTCGGAGCCCCCGGCGGAGAAATCGCTTTTTATTTTTTCGAACTCATAGGCGCAAGTATGAACATCGCCCGGCGGAGCGGCCGATTCACCTGCGCGTTCAGCGCATCTGTCGCAAATATTCCCGATCCCACGCCGCTGGAATATTTTCCCGCGGCGAATACGGCCCTGGCTCGTACGCGCGTGAGGCGATGCCTTGCTGACTCAGCTCGCACACGTGCCAGTCCTGCCTATTGGTCATGTCCCAGAACTCGATCGCATCGTCCGGATGAAAATTTTCTCGCCCGAACGCCTCTGGATGAAAAAACCAGTTACAGAGGATCAGCGTCCGTTCCGGCGACTTCGGCCAGAGCTGATGCACCATCACATAATCCGGATGCAAACTCAGCAGCATGTTCGGGAAAATGGAATAATAGAAAACGCGATGGAAATCTTCGGAACTGATGTCGCCCACGGGTAATGCGCAGGCATTGCCGCTCATGGTCAGGCTGTGGCCTTTCGTGATCGGCATGAACCCGCCGAGAAACGGGCCCTCGGCGAGATCGTTCTCTGCCGCATCGTACGGCGTCAATTTCGAGAGCGCCGGATGCACTCCGGGACAGTGATAGCACTCCGAATAATTTTCGAAGATCAACTTCCAATTGGCCCGCACGTCGTACTCGATTCGTTTCGCTGAGCGCAATTGCGGTAGATTCCAGTGCGAGAATTTTCCGGCCAAAGGCGCAAACACATTTTCCAACGGCGTCAGCGCATCCGCCAGATTCACGAAGATAAATCCCTCCCACAACGCCAGGTTCGCCGTGTGCAGCGAATAATCGGCCTTATCAAAACCTGCAACTTCGTCCATGTGCGGTGCGCCGATCAATCGACCGTCGAGCCCGTACGTCCACGCGTGGTACGGGCATTGAATGACTGACGCGTGCCCGCATGCTTCTTCCTTTAATCGCGTTCCGCGATGACGACAAACGTTAAAGAAACCGTGAATCTCTCCGCTCTTATCACGAATCACGATTAACGATTCACCAATCACGTCTTGAACGAAG
>DATMPQ010000314.1:0-2323 GCA_035567015.1 Chthoniobacterales bacterium
CCAAATTTTCCTGCTCATCGCGCTGCTGATCGCGGTCTTCTGGATTTCCTCACGCACGAAGCATTTTCTGTTTAACCGGTTGCTCACCAAGAGCGGGCTCGATCGCGCGTTGCAGTACGCGATTTCGCAGATCGTCAGCAATGTCGTGTTGATCGTCGGGATTATTATTGTCCTGGAGAACACCGGCATCCATCTCGGCGCACTCGCGGTTTTTGCCGGAGCAGTGGGCGTGGGTGTCGGGTTCGGCCTGCAAAATATCACGAGCAATTTCATCAGCGGCCTGGTGATTCTGGCGGAGAGACCGATCACGATCGGCGATCGCATCGAAGTCGCGGGCATCGCCGGTCAGGTTCAGCAAATTCGCGCACGCAGCACCGTCATTCTGACCAACGATAACATCGCCATGATCGTGCCGAACACGAAATTCATCGACTCGCCGGTGACGAACTGGACTTATGGCGATCCACGCGTCCGCTTCCGGGTGCCAGTGGGCGTGGCCTACGGCAGCGACGTGAACAAAGTGCGCGAGGTTCTCATCGCGGCAGCCCGCGAACACCCGGCCACGCTAAGCGAGCCGGCGCCAAATGCTTATCTCGAGAAATTCGGCGAAAGCTCGATCGAATTTGAGCTGGTCGCCTGGAGCCGGGAGATGAGCTATCGCCCACGCCGGTTCAAAAGCGACCTGAATTTCCTGATCGACAAACATCTGCGCGCCGCGGGAATCGAAATTCCCCGTCCGCAGCGCGATCTGCACATTCGCAGCGGCGTTCTGAAAGTGGAGAACGTTGCCGCCCAAGATCGGGATGCAGAGCAACGGACGGCATGATTTCTCCCGCTGGCAGCATCATTCCTCTTCCGCAGGGCATCGCAAAAATCGTGACGCGGGTTGAGCTGCAGAATTGCGACGCCTGGAAGCGCGCGTTTCAAGACAAGTGCAAGGACCACCGCTTCTACGAAATCATCGAGCAAACGCTGGCCAACGATTTTGAACATCGCTACCTGCTGCTCGAAGACGGCGCCGGAAACGTTCGCGCCATTCAGCCGCTTTTTTTCGTTAGGCAAAATCTCGTCGAAGGCGTGCCGGGCAAGTTCCGTTCGGCGGTCGAGGCGGTGCGACGGCTCTTCCCGCATTTTCTGACCATGCGGGTGCTGATGGTCGGCTGCGCGGCTGGCGAAGGCCATCTGGGCGCGTGCGATTTCAAAGACGCGCGATGGGTGGCGAAAGCATTGCACTCCAGCCTGCGGACGTATGCGCGGCAAAACAAAGCTTCTCTGGTCGTGTTGAAAGATTTTCCAGCGAAATACCGCCTGGCCCTCGAAGACTTTTCCGCGAATGGCTATGTGCGCGTGCCGAGCATGCCGATGACGCGGTTGCGGCTTCCCTACAATAATTTCGACGAATACTTAAGCTCGCTCAGTTACGCAACGCGGAAAGGCTTGCGCCGAAAATTCCGCAAAACTGAGCGCGCGCCAAAGATCGAAATGGAGGTGGTGAACGACATTGCACCGCATGTGGATCAGATTTATCCGCTTTATCGTCAGGTGCACGAGCGCTCGCGTTTCAAATTCGAAACGCTAACGAAAGAATTTTTTTGCAGTATCGGGTGCCAGATGCCTGAGCGAGCGCGTTTTTTTATCTGGCGGCAGCTTGGCAAGATTGTCGCGTTCAGTCTTTGTCTGGTTTGTGGCGACACGATTTACGACGAGTGCCTCGGGCTCGATTACAACGTCGCGCTCGATCTTCATCTTTATTTCTACACGCTGCGCGACGTCACTCGGTGGGCAATTGAGCATGGGCTGCGATCTTATTGCAGCGGCCCGCTCAATTATGATCCGAAGCTGCATCTGGGCCATGAGCTCATGCCACTCGATCTTTACGTCATGCACACGGTTCCGGCCTTTAACTTGATCTTCCGTCGTGCCGTCAAATATCTCGAGCCGACGCGTCATGATCCGGTGCTGCGGCGTTTTCCGAACGCCGACGAGCTTTAACGATTGTTCTTAAATCCTTTCCCGGCGGGCGCATCGTTGGTAACGATACGCGATGCGTGACCGACCTTCCGGATTTACCAACCCGTGGTTGCAACTGGCGCTCAGCGTCGTGTGTGTTTTCGTCTCGGAGCTGTTGCTCAAGCGCGGCGCCTCGGATACGGCGAACCCCGCGCAGGCCTGGTCCTGGACCGGAGTTACCGGACTGGAGTCGCCGCTCGTCTGGCTGGGAATTATTTTTGTGATCATCAGCTTCATCAGCTGGCTTTATGTTCTTAGATATATTCCGCTCACCGTCGCCTTTCCCCTGTCGCGAGTGGTCGATATTCTGGTG
>DATMPQ010000315.1:0-20604 GCA_035567015.1 Chthoniobacterales bacterium
GTGGCGATCGATACGGAAGCGGACAGCTTACATTGTTATCGGGAGAAGCTTTGTCTGCTCCAGATCAGCGCGCCAGCCGCGGTCAGCGACCGCGGCTACGACGGAGCCGCGCGGGATTATATTGTCGATCCGCTGACGGACTTGGATCTTGCGCCGTTATGCGCGGTACTTGCGCAAAAGGAAATTGTTTTGCACGGTGCGGATTACGATCTTCGGCTGCTTCGCCGCAGTTTGAACTTCGCAGCGCGCCGGATTTTCGACACGGTAATCGCTGCGCGACTGCTCGGCATTCGCGAATTTAGTTTGGCGGCGCTGGTGGAGAGCTTCTTTGGCGTCAAGCTTGCAAAAGGATCGCAAAAGGCGAATTGGGCGCGGCGTCCCCTCCCCGAGCAGATGGTGAAGTATGCGATAAACGATACACGTTACCTTTTGCCGTTGGCCGATCAATTGGAATCACAGTTGCGAGAACAAGATCGGCTCGACTGGTTGCGGCAATCGTGTGAGCGCGCCATTGAGCAGGCGGCGGTGGAACGCGTGCGCGATGCCGACGAAGCCTGGCGCATCCGCGGGTCTGGCGCGTTGCGAGGCCGCGCGGCGACGGTCCTGCGGGCACTCTGGCAATGGCGGGAGAAAGAAGCAGAAGCAGTGGACCGGCCGCCATTTCATATTTTGCAGAATGACGAACTGGTGCGCGCAGCCGAGAGTTTTGCTGCCGGAAGCGTGCCTGATTACAGGTATTTCTCATCCCGCCGCCGGCGTGCATTTTGTGATGCGGCACAGAGCGCAATGCAATTGCCGGAAGAGGAATGGCCGGTCTCGCGACGACGCCTTGGAATCCGCCCGAACGCGGAAGTCGTGCGACGAAGCGAGGAGTTGCGAGGGCGGCGGGATCGAGCGGCGAGGGAACTAGAGATGGAGCCAACATTTATCGCGCCCCGCGCCACGCTGGAGGCGATCGCGGCTGACGAAGCGCGCGCTGAGAAACTGCTCGTGCCCTGGCAACAGGAGTCGCTCGGAATACTTCGCATGTGAATCTGAAAACGCAGTGTGCGTCAACGCGTCTCGACGGCATAATAACGCTCGGGCGGGATCTTATTGATTACCCACGGCAATGGGCCACCGAAGCTGCTGTAGAAACCTGCACCGGTGCCGACCCTAAATGTGCTAACAAACGATAGCGTGCCAAACGTCGATTCATCCCGTGTAAACACTTTCTCAACCGAAACTTTACTCACGTTTGGGTCGCTAAATGGCCCTACGACAATCTCGCCATTAGCGACTTTGGGATTGTTGCGATCAAAGGCCTTCGCGCCCCACTGCTCCATGTAGTATTGAAAGCCCCAGTGCCCTAGGAAGCGAACCTTGCTTGCTTCATCGCCATAGCGTTTTTGATAGAGCCAGGCCGCGGCCCGTGCGCAATTAGCTTGTCGATAGTCGGCAACTGCGATCAACATCGATAATCCTGCGGCGACTAGAAGAAGTGGATATTCTAGCCTGCTGAGCTTTCCGAGCCGCTCAAAATGCTGGATGGTTAAAATGGCAACCGCTGGCGCCATTGGCAGAAATGTGCGGGCGGTAATCGACCAATTGAAGAACGTAGCGAAACAAAATGTGCCGGCAATCCACAGCAACAACAACAGCGCATCCGCGCTTTTTTGATGCCACATGTTGATCACCGCTAGCGCTAGAATTCCAGATCCGATAGTAGCGAAGAAGCCACCTTCCAGCCAGACAGCAGTTTCGGCGGTCTCCAGGTAGATCCAGGAACAAATCAGAAACTTAAACGCTGCGGCAAACGCACCGAAGCAGATTGCTGCGAGCAGAAGCACTCTTCTATCTCTAAAAGCCGCAAAAAATAATGCGCCGACGAAACATCCGCCACCAAACGCCAGGCCCATCAGCATTTGAACGAAATGCGACGGCCTCGTTGCCGAGGAGATCGACGACGAAACGCTCATGGCCGCGCTAAACAACCCGTAGCCGTATTTTCCCGCGGTCACGAAGTCGTAGGTAAAAAGCATCGCGATCGGAAGCAGTAGGAACGCGAGGTGCGCGGTCAAGCGCCGATCGCGTGCCAACGTGTAGGCGGCGAGTAAGGGCACGAGACTGATTCCGAAGTATTTCGTCAGCGCAGCCGCAGAAATTAGCGCTACGGAAACGAGAAAACGCCACGCTTTTTGTCGATTTAAGCCGCTGAGCCAGAATTCGAGTGCCCAGGTCCAAAAGGCGAGCATCATGACGTCACACATCGTGCTGGTAGCGGAAACGAGAAACATTGGCGTGAAGAGTGTGAGCATTGCCGCGATAAGCGACTTTCGGCAGAATCGCCGTGCGAGCGCGAACGTGCCCAAAATCGACATCATCGCCCAAAATAAAAAGGCGAGATGGAGCGTCGGCTCGGCCCAGCCGAAGAGGCTCGCGACCGCCGCGATGTAGTAAGGACAAAGTGGCGGATTTTGCATCACCATCGTCATGGGTTGCCTGAACGAGACCCAATTCACGTAGAAGCCGTATGGGTCGAATGGATGTTTGGCGATTTGCTGCGCCATCCAAATGAAGAGCGGGTCGTCAATGTGAAAGGCCTTATTCAGGAACGGTGCGAGTGCCGCGGCGGTGATGGCCACCAGCAGCAGCTGCGTTTTCCGTAAGGTTGGCACGAGTAGTGTTCCGGAAATCGTCGAACGAGGTTTATTCCGAATTTTTCAACATAACCCAGTTATGATCGGAAAAATTTGGGAGGAAAGGCGGCACGATCAAAAACAATATCAACGCTCTCAATTTGAAACAGGAAGCAACCGGAGGATTACGTCCTTGAGGCTGAGCACAGATCATGCGCAGCCGGCGCGCTTCTCGCGGTCTGATTAACGGCTTGACGCACGAAATGTAGAGCCTCAAAAAGGACGCCACGTATGAGTCGAGTTTCCAATGTTCCAAGATTCTGCTGCCGTTTTTTTAGTGCGCTCTTTTGCGCGCTGTCTTTTTTCGTTTTCGCAGGGCATGGCGTGGCCCAGAACTCGGCCAGCCAGAACATCGACCGAGCGCAGTTGACCCGCACTCAGACGGGATCGCCCTTCGCTCCGGAGGTTACGCCAAATGGCGTGCAGCAGGGTGAGGCCGCGGCAAGCCCGAACGATACGGACCTTGGCGAGCAGCAAATTCTCAAGCGGGTGGAGGAATATCAACCTTTCACCGCGTCAGTGGCGGCGCCGTTTTATTACACCTCCAATGTGGCCCTGACAAACAAAGGGGTGCACGGCGATTTCCTGGTGGCACCGGCTGCGGGCGTCTATTACCAGCCGCGCATCACGCGAACGCTCTACGCCTTTATCGATGTCCGGCAGCAATTCTTTTACTACAACCACTACAATAGTTTTGATTTCGGAAGTTTCGATGCCGAGGCGGGTTTGACCTGTTCGTTGCCGCAGTTTCATAATCTCATCCTCCGCGGCGAGTACGATTTTAATCGGCTAACTTCCTCGGACCGCATCCTGGACGAGTTTTATTCCAACCATTCGCTGATCGCGAGCGCGGAACTGCCATTTCGCATTGGCCGCGCGCAGCAGCTTTCCTTGGGGGCAGGCGTCAATATCAGTGTCGCGGCCGATCATGAGAGTCCGCGGCGGAATGATTACGGGGTTTTCCTGGGTTATTCAGTGTTTCTGACGCGTTCGCTCTCGCTCGATAGCGCGGGCAGCGTAGTGGTGCGCGATTATTATCACGGCGGCCGGACTGACGTGAGCGAAATTCTCGCGGTCAGCGCGAATTATCGGCTGACCAGCTGGTGGACGGCGAGCGTGATCACTTCATTCGCAGCAAGCCAATCGAATCACAGCGTTTTCAGTTACAATGTGGCAGATCTGGGCGGCGCAATAGCGCTGTCGGCAAAGTTTTAGAAGACATGAAAAAATCATTCGCCTGTCACGCTCGAGCGAACTTTGTGTGGCTGGTCATTGTTCCGCTTTTGCTGATCGCTCCGGCCGGATCGACAATCGCGGCAGAACTGAAGGAAGCGCACGTCACGCGAATCATCAAAGATGTGCAGTTGCTTCCGTCGCAAGCGGCGCCGCGTCCGGCCGTGGTGAATGACAATGTCCGCAGCGGCACGGCGGTGCGGACGGGGGCAGATTCACGCACCGAACTCACTTTTACCGACCTGACTCTGGCGCGTCTCGGAGCGAACACGATTTTTAGTTTTAACGAAGGGACCCGCAATCTCGATCTCGGCGGTGGGGCTGTGCTCTTGCACGTGCCGAAAGGTGCTGGCGGCGCAAAGATCACCACCGCGGCAATCACCGCAGGGATTACCGGGACAACCGTACTGATGGAATATCATCGAAACGCCTACATCAAGTTCATTGTTCTGGAAGGTACCGCACGAATGTATTTGAAAAACCACCTCGGGGAGTCAGTGCTTCTTGGTCCCGGGCAGATGCTGATCGTAAAGCCAAACGCGACCAGCCTGCCCGATCCGGTCACGGTCGATCTAAAACGCCTGGTCCAGACGTGCCTGCTCATCACCGAGTTTGAGCCGCTCGCTAGCCAATCCCTGATCCTCCAGCAGATTCAAATTCAGCAGAATAACCGTGACTTGATCCCCACGAATCTTGTCATCTACGGGCGCGGCACGCTGGTGAGTCTGGTGGATCCGACGAACGTGAATGTCATCTCTCAAGCAACCGCGGCGATCCCTATACCAGTGCCGATTCCGAGCGAATTTGGGCCGCCATCCGTAATCAGTTCGCCCATTCCTTATGTTATCACGAGCGGCACGACCATCTCTACCGATCCGACAATTACCACGAACGGCGTCACAGATTTTGGAAAAATCTATCGCGGGCAAGCGCAGGACGGCCCCTTATCCGCATTTATTTTCGGCTCGAAGTCAGCCTTTGATATTGCCAGTGGCTTCGACACCGAGCTCAACGGGCAGAACAGCAACGGCGGCGCGGTATTTAAGTTTACTTCGTTGCAATTGACTGGTAACCCCACGATCTTGACGCCGACCGGCGTGATTAATCTCGGTCTGATCGCCGTCAACGGCATTACCTCAGGCGGTCCGGGTGGGATCCTCACGTTTGCCGGAATCCGCGGACTGCTGATTGCGACACAAGATGGGTCGATCAATTTAGGGCCCGAGATTTCCTTCTCCGGTCTTCATGACATCAACTCTTACGCGCGCGGCGCCGGTTCGAATTTGACACTTGGCTCGGCGATTTCCAGTGGCCAGAGAATCCGGCTTTGGGCCCAAGGCACCATCCAAATCAACGGCCATGAAAGCGCGACAGACTTTAGGGCATTTTCCGGCGGAGATTTTCTCGCGGGATCTGGGACGATTACCGCGCAAACCATCGATATTGAATCGCTCTCTAACATCAATATCGATAGCCGTCAATTTCCGAATTTCACCGGCAACTTTAACGTTAACGCCGCTGGGACGCTGAACGCCACGCTCCACCCCGGCTCTGGCGGCACAACTCACTTCAATGGGACGTCGCTTACGGCGCAGGGCAACACGATTAATCTGCAGGGCACCGTCAACCCGACCACGTTCGACCTTGGCAGTGCGATAGTTTCGTTGACTGCCGGAAGCGGCGGAATTCAAGCGCCCAACGTTATATTTGCAAACGGCACGTCGCTCCTGCTGCAAGCGACCGGCGACATCAACATTCACGGCGCCCAGAACGGCGCGGGCGACACCATTTTCGCTGGTGGGGCGTTCAGTGCGCAATCCGACGTCAGCACCAAAACCTTGCAGGCCGGGACTGGCATTACTATCGGCGGCAGTGTTTCGGCGAGAGATTTCATTGAGGCAGGGACCGCGATCAATGTGAGCGGCGAGCTTTCTGCACTCTCAGTGATCGCGGGCACCAACCTCACAGCGGGTGATATCACCGTTCTGGACACAACTGGACCCACCTCTGACGGCAACGTCGATATCTCGGCCAGAGATCAAATTTCAATTACCAATGGCGTGGATATCAATCGGAGATTCGCTGGCGCTTCCTCGGGTCTCGACGTCTTGATCAGTGCCGGAACTGATCTCACCGCTGGGAGCAGCCTCATGGTCAATGTCGATAACTCCGTTAGCGGTAATCTCAACACCGGCGCCAACATCGCGCTGAACGCCGGCGGAAATCTGACCGTTAACGGCAGCGGTGACTTATCGCTGACCGTTGATAACAGTGGCGGCGGCCGGATCGGGACTGGCGGGGACATTTCTGTTGGAAGTGGTCGTGACCTCACAACCGGCGGCGGCGTGGCGTTTACAATCCAGAATACGACTGGAACGATAAACAACGGCGGTATTATAACGCTCGTCACCGGAGGCGCCCTTTCTAGTCAGGGGCAGCTGAATCTGCTCGTCGAGAATTACGATGAGACCGCCCATCCAGCAGGCCACATCGTCACGGGTGGAAATATTTCTCTCACGACGGGAGGAAACCTCTCCGCAGACTCAATTAGTGTCGCGATCAACAATCGCAATGGTGGCAGGATTGATTCGAGCGCCAGCCTTATTTTAAATATCGGCGGCGTTCTCACAACTCTGCACAATGGGACGGATTTTCTTGGTGACCTCTCAAGTTTGACGCTTGATATAGCCAATAGGTACAAAAATACGCTCGGATCAACGATTGGCTCGGGCGCCACTCTCGACTTCCATGCGGGTAGCGCTTCCATCGGCGGGGACATGAATGCCACAATTAGCGACAGAGGCGGCATCATCGGCGGTAACGCTCTTCTGAATTTCAACGTCACACACGACATCACCGTTCAAGGTGCCGACGACACCAACTTTCAAGGTGAATCCGCCGCGACTTGGCAGATCCTGAATGACACTGCTGCCAGTCCCATAGGTGGAACGATCCATGGAAGCGCAAATCTCCTGCTCAGTGCGACCAATCTCACCGTCCCCGCGGGTTCTTTGGAGGTTGATATTCTCAACCAAAACGGTGGAGTGGTGGGCTCCGGTGGAACGATCGACTCGGATGCGAACATCACATTCAACCTAACCGGCAACCTCACTACCCATGGGTCTGCGAGCTTCGCAATCTTCAATCAAAACAACGGCAACGGGAGCAGCGCTGGGGGAACGATCGGCGGGAATGCCACGCTAGACTTGAGTGCAAACGGTCTTTCCATCGGTGGGGCGCTTGACACTTCGATCGACAACGCGAGAAATGCCGGCAACGCTGGGGGCAACATCGGTGGGAGCGCTATCCTTAACCTTGCTGTCACCGGCAGTATTAGTGCTCATGACGATTCGCAATTTGTGAACAATCCTGGAGGCACTATCGGTTCGGACGCTACGATCACAGTCAGCGCCGGGAGCATAAGCACCACTGACGTTGCGCCCGGTAGTTTCGACGTTTCAATCGAGAACGCTGCCGGCAGGATCGGGAATGGCGTTAATGGTGGTAGCGCGGCCATTATTTTTGGACTGACCGGCGCGCTCACTACCGCTAGCGATGCGACCTTTTCAATTGATAACAGCAATGGCGGAAGGATCGGCTCGAGTGCCACGATTAGTGTAACGGCAGCCAACGTTACTGCGAGTTCTTTGCTTGCTCAGATCGATAACACGGGCGGCAGCATCGGCGGGAACGCTACGATTAACATGGACGTTTCCGGAAATACGAGTGTCACCACCGATGCCACTGTTCAGATTCTTGGCAGTGATGGCGCAGGATCGGCGGCGATCAATTTCAATGGCGGCAGCTACGCTGTCGGCAGTCCCGGCAGTGGCGGAACCTTCCTGGCAAACATCGACGGCAACGGGACGATCACATTCAATAATGCGAGCGTTCACGCGGACGTGATCAAAGCAGGCGTGTTCGGTGCAAACGGTGTGCTGAATATCGGCGGCGGCGTCCTTACGGCGGATTCGATATTGAAACTTTACGCGCCGGGCAGCAACGGACAGCTGAATTTCGTCGCGAATGTAACGCTTGACGGCATCAGCACGAAGATTCTGGCTGCTAACGCGATCACCATTTTCAATGGTGTCATGGTGACCATCGGCGACGATATTTCGGCCACTGTTTATACCAATCATCCGAACTATACCGGCTTCGGCGGCAACGGCTCGACCACCGGCACATTTGGCGGCGTCGGTGCCCGCACTCCCTTGCCACTCTCACAGGTGCCGCCATTCGGTCTAACTGGGACCTCACGCGGTAGCGAAAGAAGTGGCGACCGCAACATAGCGCGCGGGAAGACGACCGGCCCCGCAATCAACGTCAGCAGCACAGACCAGTTGCTTTCCCTGCTCGATGGTGCTGCACCCGGCCCTGGCCGTAAGATCACGATTCCGGCTTCGAGGAGCGTCCGTAATTCGAGAAATCCCAGTCGGATCAATGCCGCTGGCCGCCTGAAGGCAGATCGTGGCGCATTGGATATCCAGACCGCGTCCTCATTGCCGGCGAGGCCTTTGCCACAATGAACGTGGATTCTTGGAGCGAATTACTCACGGGATGGTAACGATCGTCGCGGCGGCCGATGCCGTTTGCCGGCGCCGGCGTAAATAATCCGCAGCCACCTCGCCAACGCGCCTCCCCTTGGTCCTCCGGGCGACTGACGGTCTGGCCGAAGGGCAGTGATCCACCCCAGCGGCCGGTTCTATTCGTCAATACAGTTGGACCGTCAACCCGGCACACCGGAGGGTCATATTTTCCCTTCGGCCGCTCGATTGCGTTTTCTCCGCCATTAAAAGCTTGACGGATGCAATCTAAAGCCTCAGAAAGGAGGGCACGCATGAGTCGAGTTTCCTGCGTTCCCCCGAATGGTGTGCAGCAGGGTCGGGCCGCGCCGAGCCCGAACGCTCCGTACCTTGGCGAATAGGAAATTCTCAAGCGGGTGGCGCTCTCGGCGAAGTTTTAGAAAATATGATAAGATTATTCAGTTGGAATGCTCGATGTGACTTGGTGTGGCCGGTCATCCTTCTTCTGTCCCTGATCGCACCGGCGGGATCGACGATCGCCGCGCAAAAGAGGGAAGCGCATGTCACCCAAATCATCAAAGATGTGCGGTTGCTTCCGGCGCAAGGGGCGCCGCGTCCCGCAGTGGTGAATGACAATGTCCGCAGCGGTACCGCTGTGCGAACAGGTGTCGAATCACGTACTGAACTGACTTTTACCGATCAGACCTTGGCGCGTTTAGGAGCGAACACGATTTTTAGCTTCAATGAAGGGACGCGAAATCTTGATCTCAGCCGCGGCGCCCTGCTCCTGAGCGTGCCGCAGGGTTCAGGCGGTACGCAAATCAGCACGGCGGTCGTGACAGCGGCAATCACCGGTGGGACAGGTCTGCTCGATTATACTCCCGGGAGCTATATCAAGTTCATCGTGCTGGAAGGGATCGGCCGCATGTTTCTAAAAGGTCATCTGGGCGAGTCGGTGCTTGTTTACCCTGGACAGATGCTGATCGTGAAGCCAAACGCGAAGAGCCTGCCCGATCCGGTCAATGTCGATCTCCAACGCTTGGTCAAGACGTGTCTGCTGCTTGGGCCTTCATTTCAAACTCTTGCCAATTTTCCGCTCATCTCCGATGCGATGCAGCTCCAATTGGCTCAAAAGGCTGACGGCGGATTTATCAATACCAATCTCGTAATCTACGGGCGCGGCACGCTGGTGCATCTGGTGGATCCGACGAATGTGAATGTCGTCTCCCAAAAAACCGCGGCGGCCCCGACACCAACGGAGAGTCCGAGGGTTTCGCCAACGCCGACGCCGACTCCTACGCCAAGCAAATTTGGCACGCCGAGCGTAATTACTTCGCGGGTTCCTTACCTAATCACAAGCGGCACGACCATCTCAACCGACCCGACGATTACTACGAACGGTGTGACCGATTTCGGGAAAATCTGGCGCGGGCAGGCACAGGACGGCCGCTTGTCGGCGTTTATCTTTGGATCGACTTCAGCCTTCGATACCGCAAGCGGCTTCGACACCGAGCTCAACGGTCAGAACGGCAACGGCGGTGCGGGGTTCAAGTTTACTTCGTTGCAATTGACCGGGAACCCCACGGTCTCGATACCAACCGGCGTGATCAATCTCGGTCTGATCGCCGTCAACGGCATTACTTCAGGCGGTCCGGGCGGGACCCTCACTTTTGCCGGCATCCGCGGACTGCTGCTTGCGACACAGGACGGGTCGATCAATTTAGGGTCCGAGATTGCCTTCTCCGGCATTCATGACATCAACTTTTACGCTCGTGGCGCGGGTTCCAATTTGACACTTGGCTCGGCGATCTCTGGTGGGATGGGGATCCGGCTTTGGGCGCAAGGCACGATCCGAATCAACGGCGATGAAAGCGCGACAGACTTCCAGGCATTTTCGGGCGGAGATTTTCTCGCCGGAAGCGGAACGGTGACCGCAACGGATATCAATATTCAGTCGCTTTCCAACGTCAACGTTAACGCCAGTAAATTTCCCGACGTCGCTGGCGGCGCGATTAATTTAAACGCTGCGAATACGCTAAGCATGGTCCTCAATCCGGGCGGGACATTCACTCGAGATTCGCTGACTGGGCGGGCGACGACGATCAATCTGCAATTCAGCAGCCCGAACACGTTCGATCTCGGCAGCGCGGTGGTTTCATTCATCGCCGGAAGCGGCGGAATTCAGGCGCCCAATGTCTTGTTTGCGAACGGTGCCTCGCTCCTGCTGCAAGCAACCAATGGCGGCGACATCAGCATTCACGGTACGGAGAACGGTGCGAATTCTTCCGGCGGCGATATCATCACCGCGGGTGGCGCATTTAGTGCCCAGTCCGGCGTTAGCGCGGTAGGCGTGGCGGCCGGGACGAGCATCAATATTGGCGGCAGTGTTTTTGCAAGTGATCGTGTTGATGCCGGAACGACGATCAATGTCGCTGGCGAGCTTTCTTCGCCCTCGGTCAGTGCGGGCAGCAACATCGCAGCGGATCATGTTGCCGTTCTAAGTGTTGACGCGCCCAACGGTGTCCTGACCGCTGGGCCAGGTGGGATCACACCATTTCTCAATTCCAACGGTGCCGATGCGCAACACACTTTTAATGTTTCGAGCGTTCAGTCGCCAAGCGGGATTAATTTTAGCGGAAATAATTTTTCCGCTGTGTCCTCTCACGGCGGCCTACTGACGATCAACGCCGACGCGCAAGTTTTCAGCGTCGCGACAGGAATTAACGGCGTTAACTTCAACGGCGCCGATGGAAGATTCGGCAACAACGATAACCAGATTCCGGCCGGCGGCGGCGGCGTTTTCACCGTTAATACCACGGGGCCAATCACGGTTGATTCCGATATTGAAGCCACTTCCGGGAACCAACCCATAGCTTTCGCTTTCGCCAGACCTGCTGGCGATGGTGGCACGGTCAATCTCAATTCAACGAACGACGCCGTGAGCGTGAATTCGCGGATCGAGGTTTCATCTATACCTCCGGCCTCGATTCCGCCGCCTGTTGTCCGCGCAAGCGCAAGAGGCGGGAACATCCACATCACGAGTGGCAAGGCCGGTGCGATCGGCGCGCGCGCGGTGGCAATTAACGTCGGTAGCAGCGCGCAACTTCTCGCTTTGCTCGACGGGGCTGCTCCGGGGCCGGGCGGACAAATTACTATCCTGGCGACCGGCGCAAACAGCGACGTCAACGTGAGCGGCAGAGTGGAAGCGGATCGCGGCGCGGTCGATATTCGTCACACTGGTGACAGCGGCAACGTGAACCTGACCAACGCCGATGTGCGCGCCGATATCGTCAAAGTCGCAGCCTTGGGGAACAATGGCACGCTGAATATTGGCGGTGGCACTCTTTCAGCCGATACGATACTGAAACTCTATTCAACCGGAAGCAACGGCTCGGTTAATTTTATCGCCGATGTTACCCTGAACGGCGCCAGTCAGAAGATTATCGCGGGCAACTCCGTCACTATCTTTAACAATGTAACGGTGACAATTCAGGGCCAGAATCCTGCCTCCGTTTTCACAAACCACGCGAACTATACTGGCTTCGGCGGCAACGGAAGCAGAACTGGGACTTTCGCCGGCGTCGGCGCACATAATCCGCAACCACTCGCCAACGCGCCTCCCCTCGGTCCTCCAGGCGGTTGATAAAAGAACTAGTGCGAGTCTGCGGCCTGCAAAAAGGTAGACTCGAGTAGGGGACCGCTCGATCCACCTGCATAGGCGGTGCTCGCGCCACTCTGTCCGCGAGATGGTTTCTAGGGAATAATCAAGCGTTGACCGATCTTCAACTTCTCAGGGTCATCGATACTTTTCCTATTGGCGTTGAGGATCTTTTTCCAGCGCACCGGCGATTTGTAAAACTTTCTCGAAATCGACGCGAGCGTGTCGCCCGTTTCAACGATATAGGTTCGGCTGTTTGATTTCCCGGCAGCAGTTTCCTTCGGAGGCGGACCGCCCGATTGCGTTTGATCCGGCGGGTTCCGGGACTTCACCGAACGGTCTTCCAATTCCTTACGCAAATTGAGGTTTTCATTTCTCAATCGGGCTGCTTCTGCCCGAGTGACCACGGAATCGCCCGACAGGCTCGTGACCAGCGCAATCTCGTCGCGCTTCATAGAATTCTTCACATCGTTTGCATGAGATCCGTTCGGGCTCAGCGTGAGGTAGCGTTTGAAATGATGCAGCGCGTTGAGCGGATCATTCATTTTGTCGTCGTAAAGCAGCGCGAGCTTGTAATGAATCTCAGCGCATCGCGGACTGTCATCGAACGCAGCTTCGTAAAGATTGATCGCGCGCAGAAAGTCTCCCTGTGCTGACTTCTTGTCCGCGTCTTTGACGAGCTGGGCATGGCGCGGCGTCATCATTCGATCGCAGCCGGCGAGCAAGAACACGAGCAAGATCGACAATCCAAGCGGAAACTTGTCAGCCACCCTCATCCTCGCCAACCTGCTTACTCGTGAGGATACGCGCACTCCAATTCTTTTTCTCCCTCGCGTTCTTTTTTTCCGCCGCGCGCGTGTTGCTGGCGGGTCTTTCTCTTGGCCAAATTTACGCGCTTAGGTTTGTCGATGTCGATGGAGACACTCTTTTAACGGCCGACGGTCACCTCACGGTCGTGGTCTTGACGACTCAATCAAACATCGACCAGGCGCGCGCGGTGGGCGACCGCGTGCCCGATTATTGTCTTGGCAATCCGACTTACCGGATGATCACCGCGGTCAACTTCCAGAAAAAGGTCGCGAAACCGACGCGGACAATTCTGCGCGCGCTCATGCGAGGTCGTCTCAACGCCGAAGCGCGGCGACTTCAGACCCGCTACAATGAAAAGAATATTACCCGCGATGCGCGACGCGACATTTTCGCGGTCGCGGATTTTGATGGCGCGGCAACGGCACAACTCGGCGCGCGCTTTGAATCGGCGGCCTTTTGCACCTTCGTCTTCGCCCGAAACGGCAAGCTCTTGCGACAATGGAATGGTGTGCCGCGCGCCGCGGAGTTGGCCGCAGTCGTGAAATAAATCGTCGATTGCCGACGAACACCTGTAGCCGCCCCGCTCGGCCTGCCGCGCCGCAGCCTTTTTTGAGCGAAGGCGGGTCGGGGCGTATCTGGCGATAGAGTGCCGTCGCTCCTAATATTTTTGCGTCGCCGGATCGATCTCGTCTGCCCAGGCGTCGATGCCACCTTCGAGATTGTAAACGTGAGCAAAACCGGCTCGCCGCAACATCTCGACTGCTTGCGCGCTGCGCGGGCCTCTGTGACAATGAACGACGGTGTGACTATTCCGCTTCAGCTCATGTAAGCGATCAGCTAATTGGCCTAACGGAATCAGTTTCGCGCCATCGATCCGCGCAATCTCAAATTCGAACGGCTCACGGACGTCGATTAGCTGGATCGTTTCGCGCGCATCAAGTTTTCGTTTCAATTCATGCACGGAAATCGCGGGCACATCCGCTGCGGTCCCGCAAAATTGGTCGTAGTCGATCGGTTCCTTGATTGTTGGTCGTTCACCACAAATAGGGCACTCCAAATCGCGGCGGACGTTGAACTCGCGGAATTTCATCTTCAGCGCGTCGAAGTGCAGAAGACGTCCGACAAGTGTCTCACCGACACCGAGGATCAATTTGATCGCTTCGATTGCTTGCACCATCCCAACAATCCCCGGCAGCACACCGAGAACGCCTGCCTCGGCGCAATTTGGGACTGTCCCCGGCGCGGGCGGCTCCGGAAAGAGGCAGCGATAACAGGGACCGCCAAGATGCGGCGCGAAAACGGTGGCTTGCCCATCGAAGCGAAAAACAGAGCCGTATACATTCGGCTTGCGCGCAAAAACGCAAACATCGTTCGATAAATATCGTGTCGGGAAATTATCCGAGCCGTCTATGACCAGGTCATAGCGCGCAACGAGTCCAGGCGCGTTCTCACTGGAAAAGCGGCATCCATGCAGTTCGACCTCGATGTTTGGATTGGCGTCGCGCAACCGGTCCCGCGCGGATTCCAATTTGTTACGGCCAACATCCTTTGTTCCGTGAAGAATTTGCCGCTGCAAATTTGAAAGATCGACATCGTCGAAATCGACAATGCCAATTTTGCCGACGCCAGCCGCCGCCAGATAAAGAGCCGCGGGTGATCCGAGTCCGCCCGCACCGATGCATAAAACATGCGCAGCTTTTAAGCGGCGTTGTCCATCGGCTGCAACTTCCGGCATCATGAGATGGCGCGAGTAGCGCGCAGTCTCCTCACCGCTCAGTTTAATGCCCTCTGTCCGTCCATCCTCTATGATACTTTTGCTCATGCCGCCCCTCTATTTTAGCACGATCGTGATGGGAAGGAAGATACCCGTCCCGGCTGTCATGACGCGCAGGCGTCTCGCCGGCATCTATCAGCAGCCGGGACGGCTGTTTGCCATGACAGGCTGGAAGCCTGTCTTCCGTTTTCTGCAGAAGGATTATCGCGCTGCCTCAGCTTGAATTCACCAAGTCCCAGTTGATTCCGACAATTCGCTGGTTCTCGAATCGCTTCAGCGATTTTGGAAATATCAGATGACTTGCGCCTTTGCGCTCTTTGAAACCGACAACCCCAAACTCAGTTCCAACTTCACCTTTCTGGACCGTCATCACGCGATTGTTTTTGATCTGTGATTGTAAATGACGATCTGCCGATGGTTTTTGCCAAAGTGTGTAAACCTCCGGCTTCCCGCATTTTTCCACCACTTGCGCAAAGCGCGCCGTTTTCACTTTCAGAAGCTTCACGTTGGTAGGGCGGGACCGCCGGGCCGTCCGTTCTTTAGGATTTCGGCGCGCCCGGCAGTCGCGCCTAAAAAGTCCGCCAGGGAACCACGGCAAGGAGGATCAGACTACCGTTGCTGCATTCCTGCCCTGGCGGGGTTCGTACGTCCTCCATCCATAGCCCCTGACGGAGAAGGAAAATTCGCGCAAGATCGGGATCGTGCAATCGGGTTTTGAAAATCGAAGATGCGGCGTCCGTTCACAGGCGCGCGTTTCTGGTTGCATAGTCCGCGTGAAATCGTTGGCTTTGCCGTTGTAGCGGCGCTCTATGAGCGTCGCTCGAACTTCTTGCCGAAAGATGCGACGGTCACAGACCGCCGCTACAGTCGATTAGCCAAACGGCAGGTTCGCCTTGATCCGAGCGACGTCCGTTTTGTGAACTTGCGCAGCCTTGCTCAGCTGCCGTTTGCGTTTCGCATTCTTGGCGGATAGCAAATGGCGGCGCGAGGATTGCGCTCGCAAAACCTTGCCGCGCGCGGTGATCTTGAATCGTTTCGCAACTGCTTTGCGTGTTTTGCTGCGAGCGATTGGCTTCGGCATAAGGTGCGCAAGATAATGTGATCGTTACGTCATAACAAATGCTTTTCTGGAGCCGTTGCCTTGCGGGTGAGGCGACGTGCGCCTGTTTGCAATTCGCGCGCCGCGCTCGCCCGGCGAGCGGCTACACAACAATGTGCTCGCATCCGTTTTCTTTTTCGGAACATTCTCACGCATGGAAGACGCATCGTTGAAGAGACCGCATGTTTTGATCGTCGGCGGAGGATTTGGCGGACTCGAAGCGGCAAAGAAATTGGCGTGCAAAGACGTGCACGTCACGGTAATCGACCGAACCAATTATCATCTTTTCCAGCCGCTGCTCTACCAAGTGGCGACGGCGGCTCTGTCGCCAGCCGACATCGCGGCGCCCCTGCGCGCAGTATTGAGCAAATGCGGAAACATGGAAGTCATACTCGCGGAGGTGCAGTCGGTCGATGTTGGGGCCCGAAAAGTGAACCTGGGAGATATGGAGGTGGCTTATGATTATCTGATCCTCGCAACCGGTGCGCGACATTCTTACTTCGGCCATGATGAGTGGGAAAAGTTGGCGCCGGGATTAAAAAGTCTCGAAGACGCAATCGAACTTCGCCGCCGCTTGTTGCTGGCGTTTGAGTATGCCGAGAAAATTACGAACGAAGAAGCGCGTAAAGCCGCGATGACTTTCGTGGTCATTGGCGGCGGACCGACCGGCGTGGAAATGGCGGGCGCAATTGCTGAGATCGCCCGCTACACACTGGCGAAGGATTTTCGCCACATTGATCCGTCGCAGGCTCGTGTGATTTTGGTCGAAGGCGAGCCCCGTCTCATCGCCGCCTTTCCGGAAGATTTGTCGGCGCGCGCGCGGAAGCAACTTATCGATCTTGGCGTCGAAGTTCGCACCGGCGTACGCGCGACAAACCTCACCGATGCTGGAATTGAAGTCGCCGGGGAATTCATTCCGTGCCGCGTGAAAATTTGGGCGGCCGGCAACAACGCATCCTTTGTTGGCAAGACGCTCGGCGTGCCAATCGACAAGGTTGGTCGTGTGATCGTCAACGACGATCTTACGATTCTTGGACATCCTGAGATTCAGGTAATCGGCGACCTGGCAAATTTTTCGCATCAGACTGGAAAGCCTTTGCCGGGCGTATCGCCGGTTGCCATGCAGCAGGGCCGTCACGCCGCGCGCAATATTTTGGCGATGACTGAACGAGGCAAACCGCAGCGATTCTGGTATTGGGACAAAGGCAGCATGGCCACGATTGGCCGAAACAAAGCCGTGGCCGATCTGAAGTTCGTGCACTTCAGCGGGTTGCCGGCCTGGTTGGCGTGGCTATTTGTGCACGTTATTTTTCTGGTCGGCTTTCGCAATCGCTTCGTCGTGCTCTTTCAATGGGCGTGGGCGTATTTCAGCTTCAACAAAGGCGCGCGACTCATTACGCGAAACTTTCAATCGGAACAGCGCCCGCCGGCGTGAAATAGCTACCGAGTTAACAAGCAAATTATTTGTGATGGGAGCAGGTAGTCGATTAAGAGGCGGAAGACAGGCGTCTCGTCTGTCACAGCAGACGGGCGTTCGGCCTGTCGAATCAACAGCCGGGACGGTTGTTTGCCCTGACAGCCGAGGGCAGCTGTCTTCCTCGTGAGATGGCGAACGCCTTTCCTAAATCCAGAAAGAGCACATGTCGCTCCGATCGAGTTTCATCCTAAAAGGCGATGTCGAAGTATAAAGATAATGCTCCTGCGGAGCGGCCGCCAAGATCGCAACCGATAGGTATGAGTCGTGGGCAGAACTTGGTCGCTCTTCCCGAAATTACAGTGCGCAATCTTCAACGAACTGTACAGATCGATGTGGCTGCGCTCCAGGAGTTCGCCCACCTGGCTTTGCAGTTATGTTTTCGCATTCCTCGAAATGAGCCGACGCAATTAAAACGCTTGCGCAAAATATTTGTTCTCCTCATTTCCAATCGGCGGATGGCGAGGCTACATCGGCAATTCCTAGGCAAAGTAGGGCCAACCGACGTCCTGACATTTGAGCATGGCGAGATTTTCGTCAGCGCCGAGATGGCGCGCGATCAGGCGCGAAGCTTTGGAAGTTCGCTCGGGCAGGAGCTTCGGCTGTACGTTGTGCATGGACTACTGCATCTGCAAGGCTTTGATGATCGGGACCAGGTCGAGGCGCGACGAATGGCAAGGATGGAGCGACAAATTCTGGCAGCGGCGTTGAAGTAGCAATTGTAGCGGTATTGGCTGCGGCGAGCGCCGGGCGCGACCTCGTTTGAACTGGAAGCAGCGTATGTTAGCCTTCACCTATGAGGTGGCAACCGCGGCGGGGCAGCGCGTGGGTGGCGCAAAGCGAACGATCCGCGAAAACAATCGGCGTTTCGGCTGAGAATGCTAATCCTGCGACGATTGATGCTCCGGCAATCGAAAAGGAAACGCGCTCGGAAGAAGATCTCGATCTTCCGTGGCAAGTGGTGGTGCATAACGATCCGGTTAATTTGATGAGTTATGTGACGATGGTGTTCCAGCGGGTGTTCGGCTATCCGCGCAAGAAAGCGGAACGCCACATGCTGGAAGTGCATCACAACGGACGCTCCATTCTCTGGAGCGGCATGCGCGAGCGAGCGGAGCTTTATGTGCAACAACTGCACGGTTATCTCTTGCTCGCGACGCTGGAGAAAATTGGGTGATATGGAAATTTGCCGGCGAGAAGACGAGCTGGAGATATCCGAGCTCGACCCGTTCCTGGCGGAATTGCTCCGGCAGATTCCAGCGAGTGCTAATCCGGAGGGAGCGCCAGCCGCTGAGCAGCGACTCTTTAGTCCACCCGCGGGTCCGCGCGAAAAGGATATTTGCGCGGAGTGGAAACTTTATGTGCAACCAGAGTTACGGCGTCTCTTTCAGACGGCGACGGAGACCGTAGCCGCCGACTTGGAGCAACTGCGTGGTAACGAAAGAGCCTTCGCGAACCGCACTCTGCGCATTCCAGCGAAGCATGCGGATGCATGGCTCAGTGCGCTCAATCAGGCAAGGCTGGTGATTGCCGCGAAGTATGATTTCACTGATGGCGAGTTGTGCGATCACTATCGCTCACCCATCGGGTCGCGCCGCGACCTGAGCTTATTTCAGGTAAACTTCTACGGCTTCCTTCAGGAATTTATTTTGCGAGAAGTCAGCGACTGGCCGGGAAAGAATTCCGATTAGCTCTGCTTGCGGTTTCGTACCATCGACATCAGCCGTTCCTTAATCGCGGCGGACGACTTCGCGGGGCGCAAGCTCAACACGAATGCTTCGTGCAAGGCATAACACTCGCCGATAAAATCTTCGGCCTTTTGTCCGAACTTTTTTCGCGCTGTCTCGAACTCCTCCATCTCTTCGGACTCCAGCGCGCCGATGACGTAAAGCCGCGAGCGGTTCTGGAATTCTTCAAAGCTCATCTTTTAGCTCCTTCAGGCCGTCATAGATTTTTTTTAGTCCCAATTCAAGCCGGGTTTTGACTGTTCCTAATGGAGTATTCGTTTTTGCCGCGATTTCGCGCTGGCTCATGCCTCGAAAAAATGCGAGCTCGATTGCCTGCTGCTGCGCCGGCGGGAGCCCGCTGATCACGTTGCGCACAAGGACCCGCGTGTCGCTGAAGGCGATTTCTTCCGCGGTGGCGTTATGCACCCAGGCCTCAGGTCGCTGCTCGGTCTCGCTTTGCAGGCGCTCTTCGGCGCGCGTGTAGGCCTGCTTTTTCCGTAAACCATCAATCGCACGCCGGCGCGCCAGGGTAACCATCCAGCCAAGCGGTTTCCCTTTTTGTGCGGAAAAATTCTTCGCTTGGTTCCAAATCTCCATGAAAATCTCCTGTAGCAAGTCGTCGGCCTCAGCTTCGTTGTGGATCACGCGCAAAATGAGCGCTTTCAGAATCCCGTTATATCGATCGTAAAGCTGGGAAAGCGCTTCCGGGTCCTCAGCCTGGATCGCCTGCATTAGATCGAGATCGCTCGGCGCACCCGGTTCAAGTTCCGGCACGGTCGTCCGCGCACGGGGGCCGGTCTCTGTCTGGCCGTCTGGAGGCGCAGCGATCTGGAATTTTCGATTCATGCATGAGTGCGAAACAGAGCATTAGTCTGGCTTAACGGCTTCGTCCAACCGTTTCAATGCGGAGCGCCGCAATAAGCTTGACCGACAAGCAGTTGCTCCAATACGCTTTGCGATGACAACGCGAACTGAGCGCAAGTTGCGCTCGATGGCCGCCAGAGTGGGGGAACGGGTGCTGCGCGATCCTGCGTTCCAAGAGTAACGTCACGAAAGGAAATTCATATGAAATTAATTACATCGCTTCTCGGCATCGTTGCACTGACTTCCGTCACCTCAGCGCTTGCCCAAGAAGAATCACCGTCCGCGTCGCCGGAACAAAACGCTTCCACCGCCGTGCCAGAAGCTCCGGCGCCAACACCGTCGGCCGCGCCTGAAACCAGAGCGACTGCGACGCCCCCCGAGCAACCGCCCGCTCAGAAAAAGGAGATGCCGTTAAAGGCCGCGCCTGAGAAATCTGCTTCGCCCGCCGCGGCGAAAGCTGCAGCCGCGCCCTCCGGCAAGAGGATGAGCGTGGAAGCTGCGTTGAAGGACAACGAGAACCGTTGGGAAGTCGCAATCGCCAAACATGATGCAGTCACTGTCGGATCGATGGCGGCCGATGATTTTGCTGGCGTTAATTTCGATGGGAAAGTCACGAGTAGGTCAGGCTTGATTGCGGAGTCGAAGAAGGATCGGGACACGTACAAATCGGCCGTGAACGAAAAGCTCGCCGTACACACTTATGGTCCGAATGTAGCAGTCGTTGTTGGTACCGCGCACGAGAAGGGCACGGGCAAAGATGG
>DATMPQ010000316.1:0-26586 GCA_035567015.1 Chthoniobacterales bacterium
TTGGCTTTCACGTATTGAACAGCATTGGATTTGCGAACGTCTTCCCCGTCTCGCTCGCGCTTTATGCTCGAGTCGCGCCGGCTGCCTTGTCCGCCACCATCATCGGCATCTATTATCTGGCCTTCTTTGCCGCGAATAATCTCGTCGGTTGGATCGGCGGCTTTCTCGAAAAAATGCCCGCAGCACAGTTTTGGCTCTTACACTCAGCATTATGTGGAACAGCCGGCATTATCTTTCTTGTCGCCGGCCGTCTCTTCGGCCATCTCCTCGCCCCGGGCGACAACGAAAGCGCGCGAAATAAGCTCTAACCTCCTTGGCTCGCCGGAGTCCGCGACTGCGGGACGAAGGCGGCTACCCGCTGATTTGGATGCGGGATGTTGAGCAGCCTGCCCCGTTCTACGGTGGTTGGGCGTTTTCTTCTGCCCCGATTTCTACTTTCTAATTTTTCCCTTCACAGCCGCCGAACCTTTGACCTTGCTGCTATGTTGGGCCTTTTGTCAGGATCGCAACATGAAGCAATTCTGTGTAAGCTGTCTCTTTCCAATGTTGTTAACAGCTCAGACCGCACAGCTCACCGAACAGTTGGGCAGGACCGTGCTCTATGAGGACATTGCTCTTTCTCCCGATGGCGCACATGTCGCGTGGGTACAGTCCACCGCCGCAAAAACTTCAAAGCAGACCTTTATTCGTGGAACAACCGGAAGTGGGCCGGCAACGATGGTTAGCATTGCGGGCGCTAGCGAAAGGACCGACTCAGGCCCCGCCTGGTCTCCCGATTCCAAAATGCTCGCGGTTTTTTCCACAGCCGGAGAGAACGACCAGGCGCAACTCCGGACAGTGAATGCTGATTGTTCCAATGCTCAAAAACTTACACATCTGAACGGATACGCGGCCCGTCCGCGCTGGTCGCACGATGGGAAGCAGATTGCCTTCTTATATATAGAGGGCGCCGGAGGCGGCGGCCCGTTAATGGCCGCACCCGCCACGACTGGCGTAATCGACACCGCCATCCATAACCAGCGGATTGCCGTGCTCGATATTGCGACCGGCCAGCTGCGCCAGATTTCACCGCCGGATCTCCATATCTATGATTACGACTGGTCTCCCGACGACAAGACGTTTATAGCAACGGCGGCTCCAGGACCAGGGGACAATAACTGGTGGATCGCGCAGATCTACACGATCGACATCGCCAAGGGCAATGCCATATCTATTTATAAGCCGTCGCTCCAAGTGGCAGTTCCACGCTGGTCGTCGGATGGCAAGTCTGTCGCCTTCATTGAAGGCTTGATGAGCGACGAGGGATTTCATGGTGGCGACCTATTAACTATCTCAGCCAATGGCCATGACGTGCTAAATCGCACACAAGGTCACAAAGGCTCGGTAAGTTCACTCTTCTGGCAGACGCCGGATCGCATACTTCTCACGGAGACAGTCGGGGGTGAAAGTGCCATCTCCGAACTGACGCTCGCCAATAATTCCGTGCGAACGATTTGGAAAGGCGCGGAGGATCTTCATGCGTTCGGTAATTTCCCTAACTTTGCTGTTTCCAAGGACGGCAAATTCGCGGCCGCAGAACGCAGCAGCTTTGAAACGCCGCCAGAGATCTGGGCTGGAGCCATCGGTGAATGGCGCCAGCTGACCAGCAGCAATTCCGCTCATACTTCCATGTGGGGCAAAGCCGAGAATCTGGAGTGGAAAAACGAAGGGCTGAACATTCAAGGCTGGCTTCTGCCGCCCAGGCAAGTCGTAGCCGGCAAGCGATATCCCATGGTCGTTCTGATCCATGGCGGACCTTCAGGCGTAGTAACGCCGGACTGGCCCGCTTCATTTGGAATGTCGAGGGCCATTATCGCCGCCCTCGCAGCACGAGGTTACTACGTCCTGATGCCTAATCCTCGTGGAAGCTACGGCCAGGGAGAGGATTTCACTCGCGCGAACGTGAAGGACTTTGGCGGAGGCGATCTGCGCGACATCCTTGCCGGGGTCGATTTCGCAATAGGAAAATATCCAATCGATCCCGCGCGTCTTGGTGTGACCGGATGGAGTTACGGTGGCTATATGACCATGTGGACTGTCACGCAGACTGACCGTTTCCGTGGGGCCGTGACGGGTGCCGGCATTGCTAATTGGCAGAGTTACTATGGCCAGAACCTAATTGATCAGTGGATGATACCGTTCTTCGGTGCATCGGCTTACGACGATCCTGCCGTTTACGAGAAGAGCTCTCCTATTCACTACATCAAAAACGTGAAGACCCCCACCCTGGTCATCGTCGGTGAACGCGATGCAGAGTGCCCGGCTCCTCAGTCCTACGAGTTCTGGCACGCTTTACGGACGCTCGGCGTACCGACACAGCTCATCGTGTATCCCGGCGAGGGACATCTCTTTATCAAGCCGGAGAACCAGGTCGATAGGCTGGATCGTACGGTTGCATGGTTCGACAAGTATTTGAAGTAACCACTGCTATTTCCTTGTTGCTGGCCGTCTCCTCGCACCGGGGGAAAACGAAGGAAGCATGTGATCACAGCGCTGGCGTCGCCAAGAATTAAACTGCACGCGACGCCGCTACCGTCCCGCTGATGTCATCGGGAAGCAAAACTGCTTCCCCTACAGAAATCTTCGTGACCTCCACGAGCAACTCAATTTGCTGGTCAGCTGCGGCGGCAACCGCGATGCTCGACGAGTGCCACGTTGTCCTTGGGCTACTACTGAACCGGCCATCGCCTATCACGATCAAGAATGGGGCGTCCCTGTGCACGATGATCGGATCCTCTTCGAGTTTCTCATCCTCGAAGGCGCGCAGGCGGGACTCAGTTGGATCACCATCTTAAAAAAACGAAGGAACTATCAGAAGGCGTTCGATGGATTCCGCGCGGAGAAGATCGCCCGCTACGGCACGCGCGATGTGAAGCGGCTGCTCGGCGACGCCGGGATTGTGCGCAACCGGCTGAAGATCGCGGCCACAATCGAGAACGCGAAGGCGTTTCTCGCGTTGCGGAAAGAGTTCGGAAGTTTCGATACGTACTTATGGAGCTTCGTCGGCGGCAAACCGAAGGAGAACCGCTGGCGAACCATGGCGGCCGTGCCCGCGCGCACCCCGGAATCCGATGCGATGAGCCGCGATTTGCTACGGCGAGGATTCAAATTCGTCGGCTCGACGATCTGCTACGCATTGATGCAGGCGACCGGCATGGTCAACGATCACCTGGTGACGTGTTCGCGACACGCGGAACTCGGTGGCGCGCCACGGCGCAAGTGACGAAACGCGTTGCGCTGATAAGCTTCAACATGAATGCAACTTTGAATCACGCGCCGAACCTCGCCCAACGTCCGCCGCGCAGTCCACGCGTGCGTCTCGGCGGCTACGCCGTGCTCGCCCGCATCCTCGACAAAGGCCGCGCCGAAATCGCCGGCACGGCAGGCGAATACAAATACGACAACCCGATGGATCATCATTGGTTCCGGTTCACCGGAATTACGGCCGAAGCGTTGAAAGCCGAACTCGCCACAGGAAAGGGCGACGGCGAGATGCTCGCGTGGATTGAGCAGAATGCTCTCCACAAGCGCACGCCCTGGGAAATCCAACATTGGAGCGCCTACCACAACGAACGCGGACCGGATGGCGATGTCGAAACGCTGGAGTTTTTCACCAAGCGCGTAGGCGATATCAGCAAGACTCGAGAAGATGTGAAAACGTGGTTTGATTACCTCGACCTCGACGATCACGTTACTTTCGGCGGTCCGGCGTAGTTGGGTTGTAGATCAAGGTGTCTCGAGATTCTCCTGCCGGATATCTCACACGATCCGCGTGAACGGTGGTTTTGTGTAAGAACGCGAAGGTGGATCGGCCCCGAACGCTTTCGGGGACGATGGTAAATCTGTGCGGCTTGGCCGCCTCGTTGGCATCGAGCAAGGGACTGCTCGATCCACCTGTACAAACTCCAGTGCGGCTCGCACTTTCTGCGGGCGCTTTCGCCAACGAACTGCCCGACAATGGGGCACGACCAACAACCAGGAACGACGAACCACCCGCGTTGTTGACGAAGATTCGTAGAACCACTCAGGGCTCAATTAAGAATGCGAAGGTGGATCGGCCGCGAACGCTTTCGGGGACGATGGTAAACCTGCGCGGCTTCGCCGCCTCGTTGGTATCGAGGTCGCCGCGGCGACGACTGCTCGATCCACCTGTGCCCACCGGACGAAGTCGCGATAATAAACACTCTTGACGTTGGCGCTGGCGCGCGCAGTTCGTAATGGTGCCAAATAGTAGTGCAGGGTCCGAATCACGGAACTCAAAGCTCCCATCGCTGAGGCGGTTGAAGTTCTGGGTGTGGTTCAAGGAACGAGCTCACCCGAGCGATCTCCAGGTCACTCTTGTTTGGGCGGGCATCGTTGGTTTTTGCGGTGCGCTTTCCTCGATTGCATTCCGCTTCGCAACGAGCGTTGTCCACAAGTTGCTTACTGGAAGTTCGGCGCCCGGTTTGGTCGAAAGTTTTACACACCTTCCTCTATTACTCCGGTTCGTGATTCCAGGGGTCGGCGGATTGATCGCGGGGCGCGATCCTTTACTTCGGCATGCGCTGGCACGGCGAGGTCGCAACAACCGATTACATGGAAGCCGTCGTTCTCGGCGACGGAAAAATTTCTGCGCGACGCAGTCTGGTGAAATGCCTTTCCGCCTTGTTCACCATTGCCTCCGGTGGATCAATCGGGCGCGAAGGCCCACTCGTTCAACTCTCTGCCTTAATCGCTTCGCTCGCCGGGCGTGTGCAAAAATGGTCCACTCCGCGTCTGCGATTGCTCGTTGGTTGCGGTGCGGCCGCTGGCATCGCCTCTGCCTACAATGCGCCAATCGCGGGCGCCCTCTTTGTCGCCGAAATCGTACTCGGCTCCGTTGCCATGGAGATTTTTGGGCCGCTTGTGTTCTCGTCCGTCATCGCCACGCTGACGGTGCGCGCTTTCCTCGGAGGCAGCCCGCTTTACGACATACCGCCATTCCAGTTGAATGGAACTTGGGAGATCGCTCCCTATCTGTTGCTTGGTCTTGGCGTGGGTGTGATCGCGCCCTGGTTCATTCGTCTTTTGCGCGCGAGCGAAAACCTGGCCGGACGAATCGCTGCGCCAGTTTACATAAAGATGTGCATCGGCGGTTTTATCGTGGGTGCACTGGCGGTCTGGCATCCGGAAGTTTGCGGCAACGGCTACAGCGCAGTGAACGAAGTCCTGCGTGGACAATGGTTTTGGCAAACACTCGCCGTCATTCTCGTTTTCAAAGTTCTTGCGACAGGGGCCACCTTTGGCTCGGGCGCGGTCGGCGGCGTTTTCACCCCCACCCTTTTCGTCGGCGCGAGTCTCGGCTTTCTCTTCGGTGACGCCGCGCAATACTTTCCGGGTCATCTGCCGATCAACCCGAGCGCATTTGCGCTCGTCGGCATGGGCGCGTTCCTGGCGGCTACAACTCACGCACCGATCATGGCAATCATCATGATCTTTGAGTTGACGCTCGATTACCAAATCATCCTGCCCTTGATGCTCGCCTGCGTTGTTGCCTATTACACCTCCGCTAGCATCGAGAAACGTTCCATCTACGCCGAGCCGCTCAAACGTAAAGGCGCCGGCGATTATCGCCAGCAGCTGGCCGAGCTTCATGTCCGAGATCTCGTGAAAAGGGATCCGTTGACCGTTTCGCCCACAGCGCGCTTCGCCGAGATCGGCGAAAAATTTATCGCCACGCGCGTTAACTACCTCTACGTCACCGAGGGCGAACGCTTCATTGGCGCGATTTCTTTACACGACATCAAAAGCTATCTCAACAGCCCGGAACTGGCCGAGCTGGTAATCGCCGGCGACATCGTGCGCGATCCGTTCCCGGTCGTGCGGCCCGAAGCGTCGCTGACCGAAGCAATGGAACGTTTCATCCACCACGATGGGGAACGTCTTCCGGTCGTGAGCAACTCTGGAGATCGCCGGCTCCTCGGGAGCATCTCCAAGACTGATGTGATCCTCGCGCTCGCCGGCAGCAGCAGATCGCCCGCGACAGTTCAAACCACCGATGCTCGGGAACGTCCGCCTGCTGAAGACGATCTCGAGTAAGGGGCCCGCTATAGGAAGTCTTCAGTTATCAGAAAATCCGGCTATCACTTCCCCTCGCGGTGTAGAGCGCGCGCGAGAAAGCGATGAAACCTGCACAAATTTTCATCCTGACGCTGGTGGCGATGATCGCGTTCGCGGGAAATTCCCTGCTCTGCCGATTGGCGCTAAAGCAAACGAGCATCGACGCAGCTAGCTTTACGTTCATTCGCATCTTCTCTGGCGCCACCGCGCTTTGGCTCATCATAAGAATTCGAAGAAGGTTGATGGATGATAGAACGGCTTCTCCTTTAGTTGAGAGATCTCCAAACTCGTCACCACCTGTCACTCGTCACTCATCACCGCTACAGGCCGGCAACTGGCCGTCGGCCCTGGCGCTATTCGCTTATGCCGCGGCATTTTCGTTTGCCTACAACAGTCTCTCCGCCGGAACGGGCGCATTGCTTCTCTTTGGCGCGGTTCAGGCCACGATGATTGTGTGGGGCTTGCGCAAAGGCGAACGGTTGCACGCAATCCAAATCGTCGGCCTTGTCGTGGCGTTGAGCGGGCTCGTCGTGCTTTTGTTCCCCGGTCTTTCGGCCCCGCCGTTGAGTCAGTCGATCCTGATGCTTGGAGCTGGGGTGGCTTGGGGCGTTTATTCGCTCCGCGGGAAAGGAGAAAGAAATCCGGCTAGCGCCACTGCTGGCAACTTTCTGCGCGCCGTCCCATTTGCTGCCGTTGTCAGCCTCATCTCGCTTCCGTCGGTGAGCCTCGATCGCGCAGGGATGGGCTATGCCGTGCTTTCCGGAGCGATCGCTTCTGGCCTCGGTTACGTCATCTGGTATACCGCACTCTCCGGTTTAAGAGCAACTACGGCCGCAACGGTCCAACTCAGTGTGCCTGTCCTCGCCGCCACTGGCGGAATCCTCCTGCTCGGCGAACTGATTACTTTCCGTTACTTCGTCGCTTCAATCGCCGTGTTAGGTGGCATCGCGCTCGTCGCGCTGGAAAAAAGTCGCGCGCTCTAGGTTTCTCGCCCCGCGACGAAGGCGGTGTGCGGCATTGCCGAGCCTGCGACGTGAGATGAGCCGGATTTTTCTAATCATTCAGTAATTGTAACTTTTCGCTGCGTAGGGCGGTCATAATTATGCACTCCGCAAAATGGCGAGAGCATTAATTTCCGGACTTTTCTCTCTGCAATTTCGGTTAGCTATGGGCGACACGTAGGCGACTACCTCTGGTTCCTTTTTTCTAATGGCCCCCACTTTCTCTTCGCCGCTTGCCGCACTCAGATATGACGCTGCGACTGGGTGATGAAAGTTTCGATCGTCATCGCCTGCTTTAACGAGGGCCAGACTATTGAGCAAGTCGTCCAAGCGGTTCGGCGATCTCCGATTAAGCAAATGGAAATCATAATCGTGGATGACTGTTCAGATGACGGGACGAGCACAATTCTGGAAAGGGTTTCTTCGTCGGTCGATCGAGTTATTTACCAGCCGCGAAATCGTGGAAAAGGCGCAGCCCTCCGCGCAGGTTTTGCTGCGGCGACCGGCAGCATCGTTGTCATTCAAGATGCAGACCTCGAATATGCTCCAAGCGACTATCCGCGCTTGCTCGCGCCAATTTTTTCGGAGAAGGCGGACGTGGTTCTAGGGACGCGTCTGGCCGGAGAAGGAGGGCGGAAATTCACTTATTTTTGGCAACGAGGAGGCAACAGGTTTGCGACGTTGCTCTCCAATGCGTTTATTGGTCTGAATCTAACGGATATACAGACTGGCTATAAAGCATTTCGGACACCGCTATTGCGGGGTCTGACGATACGCGAGAATCGCTTTGGCGTAGATGCAGAACTTATCGCAAAGTTCGCCAGGCTTGGCTGCCGGATTAAGGAGGTCGGAATCACATACAACGCAAGGACCTACGCGGAGGGAAAAAAAGTGCGATGGAAAGATGGCCTGCGCGCGATTTACGTGATTTTGAAATACGGTCTGTTCGACCGTACCCTGTAGGTTCAACCGTTTTGCCCTGGCGATTTTTCGAACAGTCCACTTCTGTCCGGGAAAGCCGGTGCCGAACACAACATTACTAAACGTTCATGATCAGTCCTGTTACTAGGCGCCGATGCCCACCGCACCTATTTAGCGCTCTGATCGCCTGCGCGCTTCCGATTGCGATCCTGGGCGGTGGCAGACTGGTGGCAGTTTATCTCGAGGAAAAAACAATTCATGCGACCGCTCCCAGAGATTTCTTTATCAAAAATCAGGGGCTTGCGTTCCAGCGCGCCGCGGCGCGCGCGCCGGACATATTGCTTCTTTATGGTAGCTCGGAATTGATCGACCCGGTTCCCAACCGGGCATCTGATTTCTTTTCCAGTGCGCCTAGCGGATTTCAGGTCTGTCCCGTGGGCAAGGCCGGCACAAACTCGCTGATCATTTTACAAAAGCTGGGCGCACTGGGCTCCAAGTTGCGCCACCGGAAGGTGGTGATCTCGTTATCACCGAGCTCGTTTTTGACGCCGGCCGTCAGCCCATATTCTTATGCTGGAAACTTCTCGTTACCAGCGGCCAGCGGTGTCCTTTTTAGCCATGCCCTTGATTTGGACCTGAAGGCTAAGATCGTAAAGCGAATGTCACAGTTCCCCGACACGTTGGCAAAGAGTGCGCTTCTCCAGCTCGCAGCGACCTCTCTCGCTTCCGGACATCCACTGGACCGTGTCGTTCTGATGGCTATCTGGCCATTGGGAAAGCTGCAGAATACAGTACTCGATTTGCAAGACCACTTCGAAGCGCTCGTTTACATTTTGGGCGAGGGCAAAACGATCCCACGGCATCTGTTGGGACCCTCCAATCAGCGCAAGGCGCCGGCTGACTACGGCCAAGAGGTCGTCGTGCCCGAGTCGTTCGGGGCCATTCGCTCGGCCAGGGATGCAGCGTTTCGCGCACGGATCGCGACGGCAAGCGAATGGATCGACTTAGAGCTATTGTTTCGCACGCTTACGGATCTCGGAGCCCAGCCGCTCATTGTAAGCATGCCGATTGATGGCACACTCTATGACACGACGGGCGTTTCACGATCAGCTCGCCAAGTCTATTATGACAGGATGAGCAAGCTCGCCCAGCGATATCACTTCCCGCTAATTCAGTTTGAAGACCATGATGCCGACCCGACGTTCCTAATTGCTCATCGTGAGCACCCCACGCCAAAAGGGTGGACGTATTACGACCGAGCACTCGACGATTTCTTTCATAAGACTAACCGATACTAATAGTGAGGATTCTTCGCTCAGGCAATGACAGCGCTGCTCTGTCGGATAAAATCTTGCGCCGGCTGGCTTCGATCTGCGGAACGGACGAGGTCCGCACCAATCCCGATCTCGCGCTCTATGAGCGTGAAGTCCTGGATTCCATCAAGACAGTTGAGCTCATCGTCGCGATCGAAGAAGAGTTCGGGCTCTACGTCTCGCCAGCAGAACTTGACCGGCAAACGTGGGCGACCCCGCGGAAAATCATCGCTGACATTGAACACCAGCTAAACTCATGAACTGGTTGAAGGGGGAGTCACGGCTGGATCGCGTGTTACTCGTTCTGTATTATTTCGCCATTGTAGCGACGCTCATCGTTATGTATGGGCGCGGCGATTTTTCCACGCCTCCTTTCATTTATCAGGGCTTCTGAGTGAATCCACTCGAACGGATCGACCGCTGGGCTGCGGTGGCGCCAACCGCAACCGCCCATATAAGTGGTGACAGAAAGCTCACGTTCGGACAGTTAGGCGCTCATGCGAATGCCCTGGCTGCCTACCTGCTGGAACGGTTCGGCGAAGACCGCGCTCCAATCGCAGTCCTTGGGCATCGCGAACCGGAAATGCTTATCGCCTTTATCGGCGTGGCAAAGTCCGGCCGGCCTTATATCCCGATTGACACCGCCCTTCCACAGGAACGCATTAACCACATCTTGGCGATCGCCAACCCGACCCTCGTCCTTACGCCGCACGAGATAGCAAAGCTTTGTGAGCTCGGTAAATCCGCGCCGTCACGCCGGCTCCAGCCCGACGACCCATTCTACATCATTTTCACCAGCGGCAGCAGCGGCACACCAAAGGGAATTATTATCACACTCAGCTGCCTGGAACATTTCATCGGATGGATGCTCCGCGAACAGAAATTCATTGAGGGCGGCGAGATATTTCTAAATCAAGCGCCATTCTCTTTCGACCTGTCCGTAATGGACCTGTACTGTAGCCTCGTCACCGGCGGCACCCTTCTTAGCATCAGCCGAGATCTGGTCGCCAACCCGAAATTGCTTTACCGCGCGCTAGCTAATTCCAACATTACGACGTGGGTCTCTACGCCTTCATTTGTCGAGATGTGTCTCGTCGAGCGGAAGTTCAACCGAGCGCTGTTGCAACGCGTCCGCCGCTTTCTTTTTTGCGGCGAAATCCTCTTGCCGGACACAGCTCGTCTCTTGCTCGATCGGTTTCCAGGCGCAGAGGTTTGGAATATGTACGGACCGACCGAGGCAACGGTTGCGACAACCTCCGTGCGAATCGATCGCGACATCTTGGAGAAATATTCGGCCCTGCCAGTCGGTCGCCCAATGGCCGGAACCGAAGTATTCGTAACAGACGAAAACCGCAAAATCTTACCACCAGGTTCCCGGGGAGAGATCGTGATTAAAGGCCCAAACGTCAGCCCGGCCTATCTCGCGCGCGCCGATCTCACCGCCGCGCGCTTTTTCCAAGAGGGCAATCAACGAGCTTATCGAACCGGCGATTGGGGAAGATTTCAGGATGGATTACTGTTTTTCGAGGGGCGCATTGATAACCAGATAAAGCTAAACGGCTATCGAATTGAACTGGGTGATCTCGAGGCCAACCTGCGCGTTCTCCCGATGGTTCGAGATGCAGCCGTGCTCCCTGTTGTGAAAAACGGGAAAGTCCAATGGCTCGCAGGTTTTGTTGTACCCAGCGCAGTTTTCGAAGCGGCGGACCCGGGCCTCACGACCACGCTTCGTGAGCGCCTACGCGAGCGCCTGCCGGCTTACATGCTGCCGCGCAAGTTCGTTATCATAAACGCATTTCCGATAACGGCGAACGGCAAAGTCGATAGAAGCAAACTCGCTGAATCACTGTGACTCCGTACGCGGATTTCACTTTCTTCGGCCTGCTTCTCTACGCGGTTGTTCCCACCCTGATTCTCGGTCTGCTCGGGCGCGCGAACTGGCGGTGGGCGCTTCTACTGACTGCGATCATGCTGGTAATCCAGTATCAGGTAAAACTGAAAATCGGATCGCATACGCATCTGCGCGAAATCTGGATCGTTATCGCATTTGGATTTTGGCAGTGGGCGGCAATGCGCGGGTACGTTGCCATCGGCGGCCGTGGAGGCCCGGCATTCTATGGCACAATGGCGGTTTGCATTTTGCCCCTGGCGCTGGCTAAAGCGGTTCCGGTCTTTCTCCCTCGAGACCAGTTTGGTTTCCTCGGCATCTCTTACATCACCTTCCGCGCATTGGATGTTATTTTTTGTCTTCGCGACAATGTCATCGCCGCGCCGCGACTGTTCGATTTCCTCGGCTTCTTGTTTTTCTTTCCAACCATCTCCGCTGGTCCAGTCGACCGTTACCGTCGCTTTACCGGCGATTGGAAGAAAAAGCGAACTCGCGGTGAGTTCCTCACCGATTTGGACGCGGCGGTGCACCGCATCTTTCGCGGATTCCTTTACAAATTTATCCTCGCCGCGTTGATCAAACAATATTGGCTGGATCGTGTGGCCTCAGAAGCCACTTTCGGCGCGCTGGTGAGTTATATGTACGCCTACAGCTTTTACCTGTTCTTTGATTTCGCTGGCTACAGCGCCTTTGCTATCGCCTTCAGCTACCTCCTCGGCGTTCATACGCCCGAAAATTTCAACCGCCCCTTCCTCGCGCGCAATATTCGGGATTTCTGGAACCGTTGGCATATCACCCTTTCGTTTTGGTTCCGTGACCACGTTTACATGCGTTTTCTGCTCGCGGCCAGACGCGGTCGATGGATCGCTAATCGCCACGTTACCGCCATCGTCGGTTATTTTCTTTCCTTCGGCCTAATGGGCCTTTGGCACGGAATTGAACCACACTTCATCATCTACGGAATCTATCAGGCGACGCTTCTTTCTGCTTTTCATATCTTTTCCGAGTGGAGCAAAATCCGCGCATGGCCAACCAATGGCCCGCTCTGGCGCGCAGGGGCAGTGTTCGCAACCTTCCACTTTGTTTGCTTCGGCCTTTTAATTTTCTCTGGGCGACTAGGCGCCGGTCCCGAGTTCAACTACACGGGCGTGTTCGAGCGGGCCGACTGCGACGAGATTTCCGGCTGGGCCCTGGACAAACATCGACCAGACTCGCCCCTGCGCGTTGACCTTTTCGAGGAAAAGGAATACGTGACGACAATTGTCGCAGACCGGCTTCGTGAAGATCTAAGCGAGGCGGGCTATGGAAATGGGCGCCACGCCTTTCGCGTGCAAACTCCTCTCCAGTTCAAAGACGGCCGTCCTCACAAGCTCTCGATTTCTGTTACCGGAACGACGAAGAAAATAACGCCGGCGCCACGGATCATTCTCTGCCCGGCGCCTGGAACATAACGCCCTCAGAGGATGCTTTACGTGCTCTGCCTTTCTTCCACACCTGTTTTTGTTGCGAAGCATTGATAAGTTCCTTGGTTATGAACGACGACAAAGACAACATCCAACTCGGCGTAGTAGAAAATCACGATGGGATATTGACCATTCGTGGCGGCGGCGCCCGCAGGGATTGGAACGGCATTCACTACAAGCAAGGCATGTCCGCCAAAAATGTGGGCACGACCAAACTATCCGCCAATATCGCCACCATACCCCCAGGTGGCGTCGCCTATGCCCATATTCATGTCGGCTTCGAAGTCATCCTTTATATCCTCGAAGGAAAAGTGCGCCACGAATTCGGACCCGGGCTCAAGAAAGTGTTGGAGAACAAGGCCGGCGATTTCATTTACATCAAACCGGGCGTGCCTCACGAAGTCTTCAACATCAGCGACACCGAACCGGTCGTGGCCTTTGTCGCCCGCTCGTCTGCCGAAGAATGGGACGACATTGTTCCTTACGACCGCAATCAGAAGGACTGAAGACGCTCGCGGCAACTGAGGACGCCTCGTGGCAATGCAAGTTTACGGCGCCTTCGTCTTGAACGTGAGATTCACTTCCCAAGTTTGGCCGAACGCCTCTTGCCTTCCGTCTGTCGCAATCTTTCCAGAAATCTGACCGCCCTCGCTCTTGAAGTCGCTCATTTTGACCGACGCAGGCGAGCTAATTGGTTTCTGTTTGTGCGCCTCGTGCGCGACGTCGCAAGTCACAACCTTTCCGCCCCGCTCAATTCCAATGACGAGAGCGCTGCCATAATCGCCGAACAATGCCTTAAGATCCGGTTGCGCATCTTTGGAATGATCTTTTTCGGTAAACACCAGCTTGATCGTTTCCTTGCCCGCGATCGGCGTGCCGGTGTGCGCGGAAACAAATGCCAGTTGCGCCGGCTGATCGTTACCCTTGAAAATCCCGCTCAATTCCGAGTCGGCCGCGCGCAATTGTCCCGCGCTCAGTAAAACGACAAAGAGAACAGAAAAAATAACCAATCGTTGGATCGACATCTTCATAAACTTTGACATTGAAATGTTCGGATTTCTCTCGCCATGCCGGCAGTTCAAAGTGCCGGAAGCCTTTTACTTTGAAAACTCGCTCACCGCCCGCGTTCGCTCACTGCTGCCATGGCAGCTTAACCTTCTATGTCGCGAATCCCATTCGCTCTATTCTACTTTCTTTTGATCCGGCGCTCCAGCGCGTAAAGTGTTCAAAATGACGCCGGACGAACTAAGAGACGAACAGTTCTATCGCGACACGGAAAGCATCGCCTTTCCGAAGCTGGACGATCACCAGCTTTCTTTGCTTGAGCCGCTCGGAAAACGACGCGTCCTGTCGCGTGGCGAACTGGTTTTCAAGGCGGGACAGCGCGATCTCGGTCTAACGATCGTCTTGCGCGGCGAGATTGAGGTTTTCGAGTTGCGCGATGGCACGGAACAAATTCTCGCGACCGCGCACGAGCGCGATTTCATTGGCGACGTAGCGATGTTGCAGGGCACATCCGCCTTGGCCACCTCCCGCATCGCTTCGCTGGAAGCGGAAATTCTCCAAGTGCCCGCAGCCGAACTCCGGCGCGCGCTCGCCGAACTGCCGGGCGTAAGCGCTACCATTGTAAACGCACTCATCATGCGTCGGCGTCGGATCGGACGCGATCGGGAATTTGCCGGGTTGCGCGTTCTCGCGATGCGCGGCGCGCGCGAAGGACGTCAGCTCGATGATTTCTTGGATAAAAATCACATTCCGCATCGGCTAATCGAATTTGAAAGCGACCAGGGACAGGCGATGAGCGAGCGGCTGCACCTGACGACGCGCGATTTGCCAACGCTAATTACGGCGGCGGGCGCTCCCTTGCGTCGACCTTCATTGCGCGAGGTCGCACAAGTGGCCGGTTTGCTTCGCCCGCTCGCGCTCGAGAACGAAAGCGAGATTATGTCGGACCTGACGATCGTCGGCGCAGGTCCGGCCGGCCTTGCCGCAGCCGTTTATGCCGCTTCTGAAGGATTGCATACGGTGGTTTTGGAAAGTTATGCGCCAGGCGGCCAGGCCGGTTCTTCCTCTTTGATCGAAAACTTTTTTGGTTTTCCTACCGGGATTAGTGGCGGCGATCTGACCTGGCTCGCTCAGCTTCAGGCCTATCGATTCGGTGCGAAATTTTCGACGCCATCGCAAGCCCTATCGCTTCGATACGGCGACGGCGCCGACGAATACCGGGCCTGTCTCCAAATCGAAGGTTGCTCCGCCGTACTGAGAGCAAAAAGCGTCCTGATCGCTACGGGCGCGGATTACCAACGACTCGATGCGGAGGGGCGCGAACAGTTTGAGGGTATGGGCGTTTACTACGCTGCGACTGCACTGGAAGGTCAGATTTGCCGCGGGGAAACTGTCATCGTCGCTGGTAGCGGCAATTCGGCAGGCCAAGCCACGATGTTCCTTTCCGATGGCGCGGCCAAAGTGTTGCTCGTAATTCGCGGCGACGATCTTTTCAAAAACATGTCGAGCTATCTTGCGCGACGGGTGCAAGCGCGAGAAAACATCGAGATTCTCTTTCACACCCAAATCCGGAAAATGTCTGGCGGGAAAATGCTCGAAGAAGCCGAGTTGGAGAATACGAAGACGGGCGAGCGGCGCATCCTCCGAACCCCCGCTGTTTTTTCAATGATCGGCGCCAAGCCCTGCACCGAGTGGTTGCCAGTCGAGATCGAGCGCGACGAAAAAGGATTCATCAAAACCGGATCAGTCGTTGCGGATGCGCCCGTCTGGAAAGAGAGCAAACGCCCACCCGGCCCGCTCGAGACCAGTCTCCCCGGCATTTTTGCTGCAGGCGATGTCCGCTCCGGTTCGGTAAAACGTTGTGCTGCTGCTGTAGGCGAAGGCGGCATGGCCATCGCCGGCGTGCAAATGGCCCTCGCCGCATCAGCTGATCGCGCTTAGACGACGATAAGCAACGCAGGACCTTCGCAGACTTTCTCGTAGATTTCCGCTATGAGCTTCATCAATCTCGAGCAGCTGCCGTTTGTTGGAATGTCGTATGAGTTCGTTGGCGAAACTCAAGGCGCGCCCTTCTCGGCCTACATCGTCTAGGCCGATCCCGGGCAAGGCCCGCCTTTACATAAGCATCCGTACGTGGAGGTCGCATTCACCATCGAAGGCTGCGCCACCATTACGGTCGGAGACAAACAGCGCGAGGTGAAAGCGGGCAGCATCGTCGTCATTCCGGCGAACACACCGCATCGCTTCATTAACTCCGGTGACACGCTCTTGCGCCAAATTGATGTCCACGCGAGTCCAAAATTCGCCCAGAAGAACTTGTGAGTCGCGCTGTACCTGGCACATCACTGCCTGCCGCGCCGTAGCCTTGGCGTAAGCGGGCGTCAAACCGACATCCACGCCAGTCCGCGATTTATCCAGACGCATCTCACATGAAGATTTTCAAATTGTTGCTTCGCGGCAACGTTCTGTAGCGGCTCGAATCGTCAGGCAATCAACAAACAGTCGGCAAGATCGACAATTGAGGCTCGGCGCTGTCTTCACGCCGCAGCGAATGTGTCCAATAGCTTCTACGAAAATTGTTTCGCCAATCGTTTCGGAGCGACTTTTCGCCACGCGCTTTGCATTGCGCGCTCAATCACCTCCCGCTTTGCCACCTCGAGCAAAACCTGTGTGCTTCCTCGGCGGCCCCATGCGCCTTTGGCCGGTACAAGCATCTCGGGGTGACGGCTGATCAATTCCTGCTGCTGATCCGGCGTAAGCATCAGCACGCCGAAGCCGTCGCCCGGGTAACCAAGGGTTGCGAAAATCTTGCCGCGCGCGCCTGCTCGAAAGTCGGGATGTCCAACATGGGAAGATTCCACTGCACCGGGCAGACTAAGTGCGATTTTTCTGAACTCCGCCGCAGTCATTTTTCAAACCCGATAAAAATAAGAGCGATCCTCGATCAGGATGCACCCTGAGCGCCTGGAAAATTCCACGTTTCCCTTCGCTTCCGGATCTACCACCAGCTTCTTTCGGTATTCCTCGTAAGCCGCCAGGCTTTCGAATCCGATCGGTGTCATCGCAATTATTATCCGCGCCGCCATAACCTTTCTTCGGTAGAAAATGGCCTAACGGCTCGCCACCACAGCGCTTAATGATCCCGCCTTCCATCCAGCGCCGCGCGTAAGTTTCGAAATCAGCGAGCTTCTGCGAATCGATCGTGTAGCGAATGCAATGGTAAATCATAAAGGCAAATTACCGTGCAGCGGCCGCGTCAGCGAGCGGTGAATCCGCCATCGACAACGATTTAACGGATCACGCCAGCGATAGCTAAATGTCAAATGCTCCGCCCGCGAAGACTCCGTGCTCGCGAAGACTTTCGGAGTTCGGAGTTTAAGACGCAACCCCGCATTCCGGCCGTTGCAAGCCTGCGCTGCCGGAAGCCTCAAGCGTACGCCAAATGCGTGGCAATCTTGGCGTCCACCGTTTCTTCGAGATACTCAACCGTGAAGGGTTTGGTGATATAGTCCACGGCACCGAGTACCAGTGCTTTTTCGATGCTCTCAAAATCATCGGAGCCGGTCACCATGATGACTTTTGTCGCGGGACTGATTTCGGTCGCTCGGGCGAGGACATCAAATCCGTTGAGCCGGGAGCGCAGATTGATATCGAGCAGCATGCCTTCGGGCTGCAATTGCTCAAGCAACCGCAGGGCTTCGCCGGGCGTCGTCGCCGTGAAAACCTCGCCGTCGAAGCGGTCCTGAAAATGTTCCTGCAACAAACAGCACAGGTCCAATTCGTCATCCACGATCAATAATTTCATGCGCGCAAGGTTCCATTGAAGCCACTGGCAGGACGCGGGCTCAACACCGCGGATTCTTTGATGAGTTTACGATAGGAACGGTGTTCGCGGTCGCCGGGCCGCAATCCGAGACGACGCGCCGTGTCACTGATTTTTCTTTGTGGGCCTTCGATTTCGACAAACCATCCGGCGTTAGGAATGTGATCCAGGCAAACTGCGCAACCGTCCAACCGATATTCCTCGCGGAGTTTGGAGTAGGTTTCTTTGACGCGGAAATCGAGTAGTTCAAGAATGCGCTTGGCGGTCTCGTATTTGACGGTCGTTTCAACTTCCATGCGGGTTTTTTGGGTTCCATTCTGGCGCGGCCCTTTGAGAGTGAGCATAGCGATTTTTCCGCCGTGGCAGCGCAGTCGAAGTTTGAGGCCCTGACGCCGGAGGCGGTCACCGCAGTCGAAGAGTTCGTTGCGTTCGAAGCCGCTGGCATGGACCTGAGCGCCAAGCTTCACGAGGCGTTTGCGAATCGTGTCAACGCGGGCAACCCGATACTTCTGTTCGCGTTCGACGCTGTCGCGTGAAACGTGCTGCTCGAACTGGCGGGTCAGATATTGTTCGAGTTTGCGCGCACCCATGACAAAGATTGCGTCCAGTTAGCAATCACTCAGAAGATTGTCAAGCGCCCCAATTGGGCGCCTGGTATTTCCTTGCCTTTGTCACTCCCAGTTGTTGTTCTTAACCAGAGAGTCGGCCCACTCCCACAGTAAGGGCCAAGAAATGAAAACCATCGGAACAGTGGAAAGCCTTTGGCGTTATCCGGTGAAAAGCATGCGCGGTGAAGAGTTAGGTGAAATGTTCGCCGGCTATGCGGGAGTCTACGGCGACCGCGTCTTTGCCTTCATCAGTTCTGCCAGTCCAAAAGGTTTTCCCTTTTTTACCGGACGCGATCAACGTCAGATGATTCACTACCGCGCGCGCTTCCGAAATCCGGAGAAAGCAGCGCGGCCGGTCAACTTAAGTGAAGCCGAGAAACTGGGGTCGGGCGTGAATCCGATCTCAGCCGATGTATCCGAGTTAATGATCGATGTCGAAACGCCGGATGGGAAAACTTTCCCGATTGACGACCCGGCATTGATCGACAGTCTACGAGTAAGCATCGACGGAAATCACGAACTCACATTGTTTCGTTCGGACAAGGCGATCACCGATTGTCGTCCGTTGTCGATCTTCGCCGTGCAAACGGCGAAAAAACTGGGCGAGGAAACCGGCGTGAATGTCGATAAGCGTCGCTTCCGTGCAAATGTTTATGTCGATCTAATATCATCCGAAGGCTTCGCCGAAAATGAATTGGTCGGTCGCTCGTTGCGCATCGGCTCAAAAGTAACCGTCGCCGTTCTCCAGCGTGACGCGCGTTGCATGATGATCACGCTTGATCCCGACACTGCGGAAAAAACGCCGGCGATATTGAAAGCCGTCGCGCAAGCGCACGAAGGAATGGCCGGTGTCTATGGCGCCGTGCTCGCGGAAGGAATGATTCGCAAAGGCGATCCCATCGAGTTGCTAAACTAGAACGCGCTCAGATCTCTGACCACTGACTTCTGATTTCTGATCTCTGATTGCTGACTTCTGACGTCTGACTTCTGTGGTGGCAGCCGGCGCGGCAAGCAGAAGGGCGTGAATCGTTAAAGCGTTACATCGTTGAAGCGGAATTGCAGCCGACACCGTTCGGCTGGATCCCGAATCCGAAAATGAACGCAAATCATTCGTGGCAGGTCTAATGTCCGGGTGAGCGAGGTCGCCTTGACCGTGAACGGATCGCGCCACGTTCTTGACGTGGATGAGGACATGCCGCTCGTCTGGATGATCCGTGATGCGCTCTCTCTTACCGGCACAAAGTTCGGTTGCGGTATCGGCGTTTGTGGTGCGTGCACGGTGCTCGAAAATGGCAAAGCCATTCGATCCTGCCAGGTTCCGGCGCGCGACGCCGCTGGTCGCAGTTTCATCACGATCGAAGGCTTGTCACCGGATGTATCTCATCCGTGTCAGCGCGCCTGGCTCGCAGAAGATGTGGCGCAGTGCGGATTTTGCCAGCCCGGCATGATCATGACCGCGTGCGGATTGTTGCACGATCATCCCGAACCGACGAACGAAGTCATCGACACCGTGATGTCCGACTCGGTCTGTCGCTGCGGGACCTACCCGCGCATGCGCAAAGCCATTCGGCGCGCCGCCGAAGAAATACGCATGAAAAAGACATGATCACTTCACGCCGCAGGTTTCTTAAAACGACTGCGCTGAGTGGCGCCTCCTTGCTCATCGGAATCGACGGAACTCGTTTGCTGCACGGTGCACAGACAGCCGCTGGCCAATTCAAACCAAACGTCTGGATCCGCATCGATCCCGACGAGAGTATAATCTTAACTATCTGGAGGTCCGAAATGGGTCAGGGTGTGCGCACTTCGCTGGCGATGTTGCTGGCGGAGGAACTCGAAGCCGATTGGAGGCGAATCAAGCTGGTGCAAGCATCGCCCGGACCAGACTTCGAAGATATCGGAACGGGTGGCAGCGATAGTATTAGAAGCAGTTGGAAATCGCTGCGCCAGGCTGGAGCGGCCGCGCGCGAGATGCTCGCGACAGCTGCAGCGGCCCGTTGGAAGGTAGATCGGGCGACGTGCACAGCCGCGAACAGTTTCATCATTCATACACCCAGCGGACGCCGGTTTGGCTATGGAACATTGGCCGGCGATGCCGCGAAGTTGCCGTTGCCGGAAAATCCGCCGCTGAAGAACGCGAGCAATTATAAAATCATCGGGCAACCCACACCCCGCGTTGACGGCCGCGACATTGTCAGCGGCAAAGCGCGTTATGGTATCGACATCAGAATTCCCGGGATGGCGTACGCATCCCTCGAACGCCCGCCGTGGATCGGCGCGAAACCGAAGCGTATGCAGGAAGAGAAAGCGCGCGCGGTTCGCGGAGTTCGCGCCGTGGTAAAAATTTCGAAAGGAATCGCCGTCGTCGCAGACACAACCTGGGCCGCGATAAAAGGGCGCACGCTGTTGGCCGTCGAATGGAATGATCCGCCTCCAGACGCGTTCAATTCCGGAGCGCACGCCAAACGGCTTGAAAGCGCGTCGCGCGAGCCGGGCTTCGTCACTCGCACAGAAAAGGCTCCGCCCGGTACCGGTCCAGTCGCGCAGACGATCGACGCGACCTATTACTATCCCTTCTACGCCCATGCGCCGGTTGAAACGATGAACTGCGTAGCGGATGTGCAGGAAAATCGCTGCACGATCTGCGCGCCGACGCAGGCTCCAAATAGATTGCAGAAACAAGTCGCACAACTGCTCGGCATTGCGCCAGCCAATGTGCAGGTAAATGTCACCTTGATTGGCGGCGGCTTCGGGCGACGCCTCGCGGTCGATTACGCACTGGAAGCAGCGGAGATTTCACGCGCGGCCAAGGCGCCGGTGCAACTCCTTTGGTCTCGCCCAGACGACATGAAGCACGGTCATTTCCAGGCTGCGTCGGTCCATTACCTTTCGGCTGGGTTCGATGCGAAAGGCGCACCCGTTGCCTGGAAACACACCAAGGCCGGCTCGTTCCATAATATTTCTCCATTGCAGCCTAACGAAGTCCACGACGTCGCCTGGTATCAGGACTGGTCGTGGGGCGTTTACGATGTGCCCTACGCAATACCGGCAATCGAGACCGCTTATGTCGCGGTCGATCTTCCAGTGTTACACGGGCCGTGGCGCTCCGTCTTCGCACCGTCGAGTGTGTTTGCCCGCGAAGGGTTCGTTGACGAAATCGCACAGCGTTGCGGCGCCGATCCACTCGCCTTTCGTCTCGATCTGCTCAAAGGCGCCGACACCGTCAAAGCGGGACCGGTCACAATCGATCGCCGTCGCCTCCGCCGTGTTCTCGAAGTTGTGCGCGATAAATCTGGCTGGGGCGCACCGGTCTCTAAAGGACGCGGCCGCGGCGTGGCCTGCAATGCTTACTTTGGGCATACCTATATTGCGTACGTCGCGGACATCGCTGTCGATCACGATGGCAATGTTCGTGTCGAGCGCGTGATTGCGGCAGTCGATTGCGGCCGCGTTATCAATCCAATCGGCGTTGAGCAACAGATGGAAGGTGGAATCATTTGGGGCATTTCGTCCGCGCTCAAAGGCGAGATCACCTTCCGCAACGGCGCCGCCCAACAAGGTACCTATGCAGACTTCGAGGTAGCACGGATGCGCGACACGCCCGTTATCGAGGTGCACATAGTTAATAGCGACGCCCCCGAGCCATTCGGCATGGGTGAACCGCCTGTCCCGCCAATTGTACCGGCGATCGTTAACGCCATTTTTGCTGCCACCGGAAAACGCGTCCGTAAATTGCCGTTCCGCCCTGCCCTGCTTTCCTGAGTTTCTAAGAAATTCTGTCGTTCGACGCCGCTGGCAGCGCGGTCGAGGACTTGCGAAAACCGCTCACGAGCCGTACAATTTAGTGCAGAGCCGAAACAGGGAGGTTTCTGTCAGGAACATGAACATTTCCGGAGGTGCCGCAGGGTTCTCAAGGCCTCGATTGGGCAACCAGATTTTGGTTTTCGTATTATTCGCGACTTGGCCTCACAACCTGCCGGCCGATCAAGCTGCGCAAGCTCCGGCGCCTTCATATACGCAACAGACTTCCGAGCAGTTGCAGCAGTTGGTAGCGCCGATTGCGCTATATCCGGATTCACTTGTCGCGCAGATCCTGACGGCGTCCACGTTTCCCGAGCAAGTCGTCCAGGCCGACAGATGGTTGCAAGCGCACCCTGATTTGACGGGCGATGCTTTGGCTAAAGCTGTGGATCAACAACCCTGGGACCCGAGCGTCAAGGCGCTCACTGCATTTCCACCCGTCCTTGGAAATATGGACAAGAACCTCTCATGGACGTCGTCTCTAGGAGACGCCTACTACAACCAGCCAGAGGATGTAATGGACGGGATACAGGATATGCGCCAACAAGCTCAAGAAGCTGGCACTCTTCAGACCACGCCACAGGAAAGCGTAGCGATGCAAGACTCGACGATCGCGATCGAGCCCACCAATCCCGATACCGTTTACGTCCCCGCCTATAATCCGTGGCAGGCTTACGGAGCTCCTATCGACCCGTGGCCGGATTGGTACTCGTATCCCGGTATCTGGTATGACGGCCCGGGTTGCTGGTTCGGAGCCGGCGTCGGAATCGGCTTCTTCGGCGGTTTTGAATGGGGCTGTCGTCATTGGGGATGCGATTGGCATCACCGATTCGTAATGCATGATCACAACAGGTACCAATCCCCGAGCACCACGTTTTATAACCGGAACAATTTCTACCGACGAGGCTCCCCCGCGGTCGCCGCGCGCGGCTTACATGCCCGCGCCAACGCAGCGAACATGTCTTCCAACGCGAACATCGGCGAGCGGGCCTTACGGGTTCCCGAGGATTTGCGGCAAAATATGGAGAACAGGCGTCCCCCCGGGACCATCAGCGAGCAACGCGGAGTTTACAATCGTTCCCGCGCAATGATCAGACCTTTCAACGGAAACATACAGGCTGCTCGAGGATACGGTGAACCCCGCGGTCAGAGCGGCGTCCACTCAAGCGCCTTCAGCGGCTACAACCATGGCGGACAGACGAGGGGCTTTTCGTCACGCGGAAGCGCCAGCGTCGGTGGCGGAGCCGTGCATGTCGGCGGCGGCGGGCATGGCGCGGCGGCAGGAGTCGGTAATTGAAATGTGTTCCCGGTAGCTTGTGAAATTTTGGAAACGGAGAGAAGCCATATGCGGCGAACAAAGCTGACCTTCGACAAATTTCATTGGGCCAATCTTCCTAAGGTAGCCGCGATCGCTATTCTTTTGACGTGGTGCTTGTCCACCCGTTCCATGGCACAGCAACAGGGCCAGAAAACATTTTCATCGCCCGAAGACGCGAGCAATGCACTCGTCACGGCCGCACAGAGTAACGACGAAAAAGCGACGCTCGATATCCTCGGACCGGACGGAAAGCAAATCGTCTCGTCAGGAGATGAGATCGAGGATGCCCACAACTGCGCCAATTTCGTACAGAAATATCAGGAAATGCACCGTCTGGTGAAAGAACCAGACGGAACCACTACCTTGTATATCGGCGCAGAGAATTGGCCCATGCCCATACCGCTCGTGAACAAAGGCAATTCGTGGTATTTCAACACCGAGGCGGGCAAGAAAGAAATTTTATGCAGGCGAATTGGCCGGAATGAAATATCGACCATTCGCGTTTGCCAGGAGCTAGCAGCGGCGGAAAAGGAATACTACTCCATGCAGCACAACGAGTACGCTCAGAAATTCTTCAGTGATGAAGGGCAGCACAATGGCCTTTATTGGAAAGCTGCCGATGGCGAACCCGAGAGCCCCATCGGGCCGCTGGTGGCATCGGCCGCCGCTGAGGGTTATGCCCAAAGCGAAGACAGCGCTCCGACTCCTTACCGAGGTTACTATTACCGCATCTTAACGCGTCAGGGGAAAAATGCCCCGGGTGGCGCGAAGAATTACATCGCAAACGGCAAAATGACCAACGGCTTCGCCTTCGTGGCCTATCCGGCGGAATACAGGTCGTCGGGCGTGATGACATTGATCGTTAACACGGACGGAGTCGTGTATCAGAAAGATCTCGGCAAGAAGACCGATGTTCTCGCCAAAGCCATGAAGGAATACAACGCCGATTCCACTTGGCAAAATGCTGAAGAGCAGCAGAAAGAGACTGCTGAGCAGAAGATCAAATAAGAGGCTCTCGGCCATCTGATTTCTGATCTCTGATTTCTGACTTCTGATTGATTCGTCATTCGTCTCGTACTTCGTCATTTTTTCTCTGATCTGTCCCCGTTCTGAATTGAGCGTTGGACGTTGAGCGTTGGACGTTGGACGTTTGTTGCCTATCCAATGCCAAAATATCTTGTTATCAGCACGAGTGGTAACCCCGACAGCAACAGCCGGCGCCTGGGGCGCGTGGCGTTTGCGCACCTGCAAAAGCAGAAAGTGGATTGCGCATGGATCGACCTCAACGAAATGGACCTGCCGCTCTGCGACGCGGACAAATGTTATGGCATGCCCGGCTCCAGAAAATTGAGCGCTGCGATCGAAACGGTGGATGGAATCCTGGTCGCGGCGCCCGTATATAATTACGATGTCGCGGCCGCGGCAAAGAACATGATCGAGCTGACGGGCAGCGCTTGGGAAGACAAGATCGTCGGCTTTCTTTGCGCCGCCGGCGGGACAGCCAGTTACATGTCGGTCATGGCCTACGCCAACAGCCTCATGCTCGATTTTCGTTGTGTAATTATTCCGCGTTTCGTTTTTGCCACGAGCGAGGCCTTCGACGGCGAGCACATTACCGACGAGAAAATTAGCGAACGCGTTGAGAAAGTGGCGAACGACTTAGTTCGATTCACCAAAGCATTGCGCAGCTAAACAATGTGGGGGCGGCCTTCCTGGTGCGCCGTAGCCTTGGCGAAGGAGACAGCGCCGCGATTCTGGGATTCTGGATGCTAGATGCTAGATGAAATGGCCCCCTCTTTGATCTCTGCTTGCCGCGCCATAGCTTTGGCCGGAGGTGACTTGGCGAAGGCAGGTGCTTCGTCATTCTTTCGGCATTCGTCATTCGTGCTTCGTCATTTTTTCCTGGCTCATTTCCCGATGAGAATGAAGATGCCGGCGGCCAGCGCCACAATGTAGAGCAGGAAAATGGCCGGTCCAAAGTTCACGCCGAACCCTAAAAGGCCGTCGATGATCAAGTAAACCGCGAGCAAAAGCATGCCGATGTTTTTGGTGATTTTCATGAAGCCAATCTTTTAGATCCCCTGCTCCGCTGACAACCCAAATCTGGGAGCTGAAGCTGCTCCTTCCGCATTCGACGTTGAATGCCTGCTCGCGAAGACTTTCGGAGTTGGGCGTTGAGCGTTGGACGTTTGCTTCTATTCGAGTCGGGGCCTTCATCGCGAGCGCGCTCTCTGCCCTCCGCCCTCTGATTTCTGACTTCTGACCTCTGCCTTCTGTCCTCCGTCATTCGTCATTCGTCATTCGTCATTTTCTCTTCTGATTTCCGCTCTGCGCCTTCTCACCAATCACTTTTCACTTATCACGAATCACTGTCCTCCGTCTTCTGCCCTCTGCTCTTTGCTCTGCACCCTCTTCCCTGCTATCGAATTTGAATGTCAGTCGCTCTAAAACAGACCACCGAGGCCTCACGATCCATCACGACGTCGACCGAAGAAATACGGCGGTGTTTTCCGGCGCTCGCACGCACTCATAATAGTTATCCTGTTGCCTACTTTGATGGGCCCGGCGGCACCCAGGTGCCACGGACAGTGGTGGAGGCAGTGAACGATTATCTTTACCACCACAACGCCAATACGCATTGGGCTTACCCGACAAGCGAGGAGACCGACGCGATCATCGATTCTGCCCGGAGCGCGCTGGCCGATTTTCTGAACGCGGGCCCGGCCGAAATCGCCTTCGGCGCCAACATGACGACGTTAACCTTTCATCTCGCTCGCGCTCTCGGCCGTCGCTACGAACGCGACGACGAGATTTTGGTCACCGAGCTTGATCATCATGCCAATGTCGCGCCCTGGCGGACACTGGAGAAAGAATGCGGCGTGAAGGTGCGAGTGGTGAAAATGATTCCGGAAACGGGCGAGTTGGATTGGGACGATTTCTCCCGGCAACTAACCGAACGTACCAAGTTGGTCGCGATTGGCGCGGCATCGAACGCTCTCGGCACGATCAACGATGTGCGGCGGGCAGCGGAAATGGCGCACTCGTTAGGCGCACAAATCTTTGTCGATGCAGTCCATTATGCTCCGCACGAGTTGGTCGATGTGCGCGATTGGAATTGCGACTTCTCCGCCTGCTCCGCTTACAAGTTCTACGGTCCGCACATCGGAATTCTTTACGGCCGGCATGACCTGCTCGGCTCGCTTGATTTTCCGAAACTGATTCCAGCACCTGATTCAGCGCCGGAAAACGCCGAGACCGGGACCCAGAATCATGAAGGAATCGCAGGCGCGGCCGCGGCTGTGGATTTTCTCGCCTCGCTCGCTCCAGG
>DATMPQ010000317.1:0-3683 GCA_035567015.1 Chthoniobacterales bacterium
TGTGCCGAGGCTGGCCAGACGATCACTGCGGCGAACGAGCAATTCCAGCCGCTTGAGGGGCGTTAGGTCGGTCAGCACCATCAATGCGCCCAGTACTTGTTGTTCTTCCCCTCGAAAGATGGACGTGCTGGCGCGGACAACGGCGCCTTGGTCGCCTACGTGCAGGACAATCTCATTATTTTCCTGGCTTTCACCGGTCTGCAATGTCCTCCGCAATGCGTCCCGGAGCACTGGTGGAAGTTTATCGATGGAATGATTGATAATCTCCCGGGAATTTAACCCCGCGAGCTGGACCGCTTCGCTATTGAAAACTGTGATCCGCTCGTCGTTCCCGGTCGCGATCACGCCCGTAGTCAGATTTTCCAACAGCGTTTCGTTGTAGATTTTTGCGTTCTGTACTTCCGTGAACAGCTCCGCGTTTTCAATTGCGACGGCGAGCTGGCCGCAAAGAGCCTGGAGTGCCTCTTGCTCCGCGCTCCCGTAGATGCGCCCGGATAAGCGCGGCCCGAGAAGCATTACACCCGCGAGTTGTTCGCGGGCGAAAATTCCCATCACCACGGCCAGATTGAGGTGTCGCATGTGTTTGCCGACGCGGTCCGATTCCGGCGTTGGCCGAGCGCGATACAATTCGTCTATGATGATTGGCTGCCCGGAGCTTTGCAGATACCTCAGGAGCGCGTGATTCTTGGGCAGATCGATCCGACTCGCAGGAGTGGGCGGCGGATAGCGTTGTGCATAAACGTCCTTTTGCGTCAGCAAAATAATCACACGATCCGTATCCACTGCCTGGGCAATTGTCTCGCCGAACCGCGTGAGCAGATCGTGCAAAGTAGTAACCGATTTCAGGATGGCAACCGCCTGATTGATCGTTGTTCGAAAATCCAAGCCACGCGCACTGATGAAGAGCCGGTCGGCAAGAGATTGGGAAAGACCCCGCGCCGACGCCATGGCGAAGGCCACAACGACGGCTGCGGTTACATGGGCGGCCGATCGCGTGCTCATTCCGAAGAGAGGCTCGAAGGCGGAATCGACCAGCCACCAGATCAACGCATAGAGGGCGAGGAGATAAACGGTCAATAGCGCGTACGAGATTGCCCGACGCAGGAAAAATCCCGCCTCCATGATTTTTCGCGTGGCTACGCCATAGCCGACGATCAGGCTGAAAAAGACGATACGAAATGGCGCAAACCCGACCAACCATGATCGCTCAATGAAGAAGCCCAGGCTGAAGGACAAGAACGTCGCGGCGATGGCGACGACGGCACCGGTAAGGATGAAGGCGAGTTCCGCGCGCTTACCGCCGGTAGTTTGTCTTACATCACGCGCATAGTTGATAATCACTGCCAGCCCGGCAATTACACAGTACAAGAAATAGAAAACCGCCTCTCGCCCATAGACCGGTACCGGAAGCAGGATTGACGCTCCTGGTGGCCGTGAAAACCGCGCTCCTTCTAAAAAGAATCTTGTTTGGCAAAATATTACGACAGCAATTGCCGCTATCAGCCACATCCATGCATCGCTCAAAATTTCTTGCCAGCGCCGGTTCTGCTGCTGAATGGATACGCGAAGAAGATTAAAAACGGTGAAAATTAAAGCGCCCGCTGCGGATGCTTCACGAATATAAAACTCTACTTCAGTACTCCTTGTCGCCGAAAAGGCGAAGTATAAGCATGCTAACCACCCTCCAATCACTGCGGAGAGTAAAAGGAAACATTGGTTTGGCTTTCGCCATGGATTGGCTTGAAATACGGCCAATCCTAAAATTGACTGAATGGCAAGGGCAACAAGAGTCGGTACCGGTGCGCTGTGCATCAGGACGGAACGCGATTAACAACGAGCGTACTCGCGCTCCCGCCCAGCCCCCGCACATTTATGAGAGCGCAGTCTAGCTTGGTCTTCCGCGCACGATTCGGCACGAAGTCGAGATCACAATTCGGATCTTCGACCTGGTAATTCGCCGTGGGAGCGATTATTTGATCACGGATACTCAGGGCACAAGCAGCAACCTGAAAAGGACCTCCCGCCGCTAACGGATTGCCAGTTACTCCTTTGATCGAACTGACCGGGATCGAATAAGCGCGATCCGCAAACACGTCTTTAATCGTGACAACTTCGGCGGCATCCAGAACAGGGTCACCGGGCCCGTACGCCGAAATGTAGTCAACTTCGTTTATCGTTATTTGTGCGTTAGCTAGGGCCAGCTCCATCGAGTCTGCTAAGGCTGAAGCCGGCTTCGTCGGGTCGAAGTCGCGCCGCTTAGCGAATCCGGTAAGTTCCATATAGATACGTGCCCCTCTTGCTAAGGCGCGTTCCAAATTCTCCATAATGAAGATTCCGGCACCTTCTGAAAGCACGCCCGACTTTCTGAGCCAATCAAACGGCCGACTCGCTCCCTCCGAATCGCCATTGTCATGGCAAACTAATCCGCTTGCAATAAAGCTCCCCATCACCAGCGGTGTAATAGGCGCATCAGTCCCTCCGGCAATTGCGATTTCAGTTTCCCCGAAGCGGATCATCGCGGCGGCATCCGCGACTGCATCCAATCCAGAAGTACACGCGGAAGACACCGTGGTCGCGTGCGCGGCGGCACCGAGCCGATCCGCAATCACATTGGCGGGCGCTTGTGGTATCGAGGCAGCGGACGTAGTAGGAGGCATTCGGTTTGGCCCGTGACCACTCACCGCGTAAAATGCGCGTTCGATCACGTCCATAGCATTCATACTGACGCCAATAATCACTGGAGTCAGGCTGGGCAGTTTGAGATTATCGGAGTCAAGTCCTGCATCTCGAAGCGCCATCATCGTTGCGGCGTAGGCCAGTTGCGTGTGGCGCGCCCAGCGTTTCGGCTTCAGTTCCGGCTCAATGTAATCGAGTGGGTTGAAGTCTTTCACTTCGCCAGCGATTCGATTTTTGAAGCCGGTGGCATCGAAAAGCGTGATTGGGCCGATACCGCTGCGGCCAGCGAGGAGGGATTCCCAAAATGCCTCGATCCCGATTCCATTGGGGGCGAGAATCCCCATACCAGTGATGACGACTCGATTGCGCTTGTTCATGAGTTGGATCCTGGTTGGTGGATGGTGGATGCTGGAACCGTGCCTAATCCACGCTTAGGAAATAATTCTTCCCGCAAGCCGCAAGGTGCTTGCCAACGCTCCCGCGCCAATCTCGGTTCTCGCCTTCGGCGGATTAGGTGACTCGTTAGAGTTGCGAAGTAATTATCGATCTCGACGATCACAAACAGATCACGATGCATTCTAAACGCTACATTAAATTCAGTCATGATATTTCTGGGGCGCTCTCCGCGTGACCTTATTCACTGAATTTGCATGCTATTCACAAATTGAAGCTTGCGCACGAGCAAAATCTATTTCAATTTCCCAGCCGAGTTCCCCCATGACTTGCAGATATTTGTCCTCTCTGGTCGCATACGGCACGCGCCTAGCTTCTAACCGGCTTGGCCGATTATGACCGTCTCGCCGCAAAATCCTCAAGTCCTGGTTATCGACGACGAAATGGGTCCGCGCGAGAGCCTGAGGATGCTACTCAAGCCAGATTACAATGTGCATACGGCCGATTGCGTCGATGCCGGCATTAAACTCCTGCAGGAGAAACAACCTGATACCGTCGTGATGGACATCCGAATGCCGGGGGCGACCGGCATCGAAGGTTTGCGACGAATCCGT
>DATMPQ010000318.1:0-5502 GCA_035567015.1 Chthoniobacterales bacterium
CTTGGCCGCCTGTTCCACCATTGCGGCCAGAATCTTCGGATGGCAGTGCCCCTGGTTCACCGCCGAATAGGCTGAGAGGCAATCGAGATAACGGTTGCCTTGCGTGTCCCACACCCAGACGCCTTCGCCGCGCGACAGAACAACGCCTAGCGGTTCGTAATTCTGGGCGCCAAAACGCGCTTCCGTTGCGATGAAATCAGTCGCCGGTCGACCCATCTTTCGACGCTTTAGTTGGAGCGAGCAATCACCAATTGGGTCCCCTTCGCATTTATCATAACCTCGGCCTGATGTGAGGGGTCGCGGCGGAAGGCATCAAGAGCAAACCCAAATAATCACCAGGGCCATTGGCAGGCCAACGCACACCGCACCGGCAACCATGATCACGATATCTCGAAGCAGACCTGACATATTCTTACTCCATCTGCCGATGAAGTCAGTCTGCCCAAAGAGCCCACAGCACAAGTTAATGTCGCCGCCTTGTCCTTCTTATCCACACGGCAAGGGTTTCTAAATGTCGCGACCTGGATGGAAAATTATTTTGTTCGTGATCGTGATAGTTGGAAAGCCCCGCCCTTTGGGGAATTTAGGGCGGGGCGGCAGCTTCTTGGTGCGACGTGGGTGTTAAGCGCCGCGAGAGCAATGCTAGGGTGACGAAGAGACACCGCAAGGTGAATAATTTGGCCAAATGCGCGTCTTCATTAGATTCTTTCGGTCTGTGTGAGTTTAACACACGATACGCTCATGAATCGACCTAATGTCTTTTGGTTTCCTCCCAGACTTGGGCGCCCGTCGCGAATGGCGGGCTTTATTTTTTGCCGATCAATAGCCCTCATAAGCGCGCCCGGCTTATCCCAATCGAAATCCGGACGCACGTCACCACCGCGCCGCGGGAGACTCTGCATCGTGGCGATTGCATAGGGATGGCGATTAATGCCCGAGCGCATCCATCACGCGGTTCATCGCTGGATGCTTGCGGCTTTATCGCGGGTCTCCGGCCGCCGCTTCCGTGGCATTTCGTTTGTTTTGTCCTCTAGCCGCTCGGGCCGCCGCTTCGGCGGCATTTCGTTTCCGTGCCAGAAGATTCTCGCGCTCGAACTGCTCGGCCGCGTACTTAGCCCGGCGCTGCCGCGAAAGGTGTTCGCGCCACGTGTAGCCGATCACAACCCCCAAAGCCAAAGCCAACCCAATTCCTGCGATTGTCTCCAAGTTTCCTCCCCAGCCTGTTCACTCCTCTTATCTCTTCGCCTTCAGCCCTAGGATCAGGGCGAAATGCCAGTGGGGCCAAAAATCAGGGCGGCCCCTGCCAACTGCTTTAATTCCGGATCTGACAGTGCTGCAGCTGGCTCATCAATCATAAGTAAAAAGTCGGATTGCTGCATTGATACGCGTCACAAAATACGGAATACGAAAGTCTATCCCGAGCGGCCGATCTCGTTCCGTTAAAAACCTCTTGTCAGCTTTCCCGGCTTATCCAAAGCGAAATCCGGCCGCGCGTCTGCACCCCGCTTGCCGCAAGCTGTACAGACAAACCGCAGCTCGATGTCCGAAAGCCGAACGTCATCATCCCAATGATCCGCTGTGACCGCGATGTAGTGGCTGCACTTGTAGTCGGCGCAATAGATCAGAAGCCCGCGCACACCGGACGAGCGCATTTCGGCGAAGGTGATCTTCTGTGCCCGCTCCATGCCCAATGATTGCGCCGATTGGCGCGGAGGGAAGCCGCTGGTTAGACGACTCTAGGGCAGTCCCCACTTCCGCTCGATACGGCCAATTTCTTCAATGATCACCGTGCTCGGGAAGCTGCCGTCAGAAGCGACTAGGACTTGTTGTGCTTCTAGTCTCTCTACCAGATCGGGCTTGAGATGCTGCCGAAGGCTTGCATACGATTTATGGCGCATGAAGGGATATTTCGCCTTGGGCTCGCCCAATGAAATGGGCTTGTCGAGCAGCGGGACCAAGTTTTCTCGCCAATCCGCGATCAAGTCTCGCCGCGCGGCACGGCGTTCCTGCCACAACTTCACTAAAGCCGCTATCACGGTGCTACCGAGGATCGCAGGCAGTCCGTATCTTATGAAAGTATCAAGCAAAGATGCTTCGGCCATGTCGCAATTCCCCGATCGGGGGCATCCTACTTTTTAAGCCCGATCTCGACCAGCCTGCGGATGGCTTCGGGTCGATCAATAGGTTCGCTTTGATGATTTAGCCATTCATCGATTTGGGCCAGTTGGTCTTTGCTGAAAAGCTTTCTGACCGCTTCTTCGCGCCCCTGAGCAAGACTATTTTCAACTAATCGTTTAGCCACCTCTGCCGCGACCGTGCTCCGACGTTCAGACGGCTCCTTCATGGATCAATTTCCTTCGCCTTTAATCCGAGGTTGTGCAAGGCGGCGCTTGGCTAGCGGCTTGCCCCATGATTTCCGCCGATTAGGGCGGCAGGAAAGCCGCTAGGGATTGAGCAGCGCAGTCAAAACTGTGCGTCCTGTTGTGCTACGCGAATGGCGCTGCCGCCTGCTCTCTACTCCAGTGGAACGTCATAGTAGTCGTTCACAGCACGAGCTCTTGCAGGATCTGACCAATTCCAATCATTGTCGTTGCTGTAGCTGGGCGCTCCCTTAAGCTGGTTTTCGGTCACACCAGTCACGTAACCACCAAGATTGGTGTCGTATTTCAAAGATTGCCAAGGCAGCGGATAGTGATCTCCGCCCAGGCCGAACCATCCGCCAAAATTTAGCACTGAATAAGAAACCTTGCCGCTAAGCTTGTCGATCATGACCCGTTCGATCGAACCGATTTTCCGACTATTTGCGCCGTACACGGCGGCCTTGAACCTTGTCACTGCCGATCAGATTTGCTGTCTCCCGCGCTTCCATTGCCATGATGAATCTCCACTGGATTGAACTTGCAATCCAACCTGTGGCGGCTAGCGAGCGTTCCTGAGCGGAAGTATTTTTATCTCGGTGTACCTGAGTTACAAAGTGTACACAGTGACTTTTTGGAGCGTTTGCTCGCGGGCTAGGAACCCTCGCCCCGCAGCCGGGTTTCGTATTTCAGCTGAATCCCGTGACTGTTTTTTTGAAAGGGGGGGCGATGTTCCGGAACCGTGCTGCGCAAGACCTCGGTGCCCCATTGAACATTACTGCATGCCGAGTCGCGGCTCAGCGCAATCAAGAGCTTTTTAGGATGATGTTTGAATTGATTTCACTCAGGGAAAAAGTGGCTCAAGGCAAACTCACCTCCACACACCCCACACACCCCACACATTCCAGATCGCTTTCATCAGCAGCGAATAATGGCGGTAATGGCAATCGCCAACGAAGCCGGCGCAAATCAGTAGAGTAAGGCCGCTTCAAACCTTGCATTGCTTTGGTTATAGATGCGGAACATCAACGGTTGAGGACGTGTGAAAAATACTAGGACGATGTTGGGTAACTTTGTCGGAAGCGACGGCCATTACCGGACGCTCCTTCGCAAATTTGTGAAAGTCCTCCGAAATCCACGCCTGGCCGGAGCCCTCGTCAACGCGCAAGTGCGAATTCGAGGTAAGGCCCGGTTACCGCTGTCTGTGCGACTTATTGGTCGCATTCTTTTCAGGGCTGAGGGAGATGTGGAATTTGGGCAGGGCGTTAGCTTGGTGGGAGACGTTGTCCCGATCGAATTCGTCTCTTACAAGGGTTCCCGTATCTCGATAGGCGATCATACGTTCATTAACTACGGCTCATCTATTACGGCATACAAACAAGTCAAGATCGGCCGCCACTGTCTGCTGGGTCATCACTTGCTTATCGTCGATAGGAACGAGCATGGCATCGAACAGCGTGAGGTAGCGCCGCCAGCTGCACCAGTTATCATCGAAGATCACGTGTGGATCGGCTCTCACGCGATAATCCTTCCCGGAGTTTGCATTGGACGCCACGCCGCTATCGGCGCGGGTAGCGTCGTGACCAAAAACATCCCTGCTAATTGTCTTGCGGTTGGCAATCCTGCCCGCGTTGTACGCCATTTAGCCAAGCCGGGACCTATCACAAATTCCTCATCTGCACGACATCGCGTGCACGTCTGAAAGTCGCAGTTGCTATGGATTGGGAATATTGGGTCCTTCTTTCCTTGGTTTGGCATTTCGCCTTATTGCTGTCGTTGCTGTCCTGGTGTTGTTTTCGAGGCCATCTCACCGCTCATCCCGCCGCCCTGCTCATCCCAGTTGAAATCCGGCCGCACGTCGGCGCCGCGTTTGCCGCACGTCGTCGCTGCGGTTTAATCAGCGAGCACATCTAGGTCGAGCTCGGGAACGAGCCGGGGGCGGCGGACGTTGAGCAGTTTCCATCGCCTCGATGGAGTGGTTCCCAATGGATGAAGACGGGTTAACGCTGTACATCATCCTCTTCTTCGTCGCATTCATTTCGGGCCTCGCCCTGCTTGCGGCACGCTCTCAGCGCCGAAGGCAAGACGCATACGAGCCATGGCATGCACGGCTTGCCGCCGCAAAAGGAAAACCCGGACACGACGGAATAATCGTTTCGAAAACCTCGACCGGCTGGGTGTCCGGAGTGCTTCTTTCGGTGGTCGCTCTCGTAGCAATCGTCGCGTGGGCGATATTTTTCTGGTCAAGCTCGTCTGATCCTCAAGTTAGTGCCACGTTGCGAGATATCCAGGCGGCCCAGCAGCAGACAACGAGCGGGACAAAGGCAATCAACGATAGCAATGCAGCCGAGGACCAATTGGCCCATGACAACGCGTCGCTTGTTGAACAACTTAAGGCCCCGACACAAATGGCTCGCGACAATCCAAGCGCCGCCGAAAAGCTTGAGGAGAACCGTGCCAGTGTTTTCGCTAAGGATTCTGAAGAGAGCCGGCGGCCCCAGACTCCCTTTGCTCGGCCATCTCCGAAGCCTGCTATCCCGAAGCGCAGGCAGATCGTCATGAGAAATTGGTTCTGATCCTGGAGTTTTCGCGTCGAAGCTGCCGCGAGCAGCCATGCGCGCCATCGCCAGGGCCGATCTTTGCCTGATACCGGCGCGTCCGAGCCCGGCCGACATCGACGGGTTGCACTTGACACGCATCAACAATGGCGGCGTCGAGGTGTGACATCTTTTTGTTTGTTAGTCGGAGTCGGCCATCATGGCCAAAAGCAGGGATACTGATCTTTGGTTCGTTTCATTTAAGGTGCCGAGACGATTGCGGCTTGATTCCCCCCAGCAACCTGTCAGACGGACCAAAACATTTCCGACCGAGGCCGAAGCCAAGCAATATGCGAAGGAGATGCTCTCCGAAAGCGACAAGATCATCGCCGGCACAATGCTGAGCGCTCATCAGCCAGTCCGTCGTATCATCTCGGGTTCAGAGCTCTATCGCTGGATTGAAAAAAAAGCTTGAGAAGGAGCTGACCGCTGCTCGCGACCGCCAAGCAGCGGCGGTTAAAGCCAGAGACAAGAGCGGCCACTAGCAGCGAGGCGGGGCTCATCAGAGAAGCTAGAGATGATACTCTGATTTCAGCATCGTAGAGATC
>DATMPQ010000319.1:0-4611 GCA_035567015.1 Chthoniobacterales bacterium
AGTTCGAGCGTTTCTTGATAAAACTTCCGCGCGCGTTCTGGGTCGGAAACGGCGATGGCGACAAATGCTACTTCTTTAATCATGGACATGGTTCTTTCTCGTTTTCGGGCTTCAATTTGTGGATCATTAATTTGTTGCCGTCGGGGTCTTGCACGACGGCCATGTGGCAGCACGGAGTTTCAAACGGCTCGACCGCGAAACGAACATGTCGATCTTTCAATCGCTTGATCGCTTCATCGAAATCCTCAACTTCGAGCGCGGCGCCGGTCCCTTGATCAGACGGCGTCCACGCGTCGCCGACGTTCGCGATCGCGAGTGTGTCATCACCGATTGCGTATTCGATCCATTTTCCACCCATCATTTCATCCGACATCTTTAAGCTCAGCACTTCCTCATAGAACGAACGCGCCCGTTTCATATCCGTGACTGGAATGGCAACGAAACCGATTTCTTTGATTTTCATGTTTACTCTTCGAGAAGTTCGAAATGCCTGTTCCTAATCCCAGGCAAAATTCAATCGCGCACGCGCCGATTCCGCAAACAGAAACGTTCTGTCTTTCAAATCGTGCGGTTTTGAACTGCTTTCGCTGCTCGCTTCTTTGTTATTTTGAATATTGCTTGGAAGTTGGGTTTTGGATCTTGGGATTTGCTGAATGTTGCTTGGGATTTGGGTTTTGTGTTTTGGAATCTGCGGCTTTGACCACTTTCTGCGCCGCATCGGCCAAATCATCCGCCGCGATGACTGCTAGGCCCGACTCCGTGATCAGTTCTTTTCCTGCATCGACATTTGTCCCCTCAAGTCTCACCACCAGCGGCACGGAAAGTTTCACCGTTTTAGCCGCGTTGATGATTCCCTGCGCGATCACGTCGCAACGCATGATTCCGCCAAAAATGTTTACCAGGATCGCTTTTACATTTTTATCGGCGATCAAAATTTTGAACGCTTCGGTCACCTGCTCTTCGGTTGCGCCTCCGCCAACATCGAGAAAGTTGGCCGGGCTGCCGCCGTAAAACTTGATGATGTCCATCGTCGCCATGGCCAGGCCGGCGCCGTTCACCAAACAGGCGATGTTCCCGTCGAGGCCGATGTAGTTGAGTCCATGCTTTGACGCTTCCACTTCGCGCGGATCTTCCTCCGCGATGTCGCGCATCGCCGCGATCTCGGGATGCCGATAAAGCGCGTTGTCATCGAAATTAAATTTTGCATCGAGCGCGAGCACTTCGCCTTTGGCCGTCACTACGAGCGGATTGATCTCAACCATCGAGCAGTCGCAACCGATAAACGTTCGATAAAGTCCATCGAATAATTTCGCTGCCGCCTTGGTTTGCGATTGTTCGAACGCGAGCTGCTTCGCCAGTTTGCGCGTTTGAAATGGCTGCAGCCCGGCCAGGGGATCGATTCGCTCTCGCACAATTTTATCCGGAGATTTGGCGGCGACTGTCTCGATCTCGACACCGCCTTCTGTGCTCGCGACAATCAGTGGCGCAGCCGTTGTCCGATCGAGCAGGATCGCGAGATAAATCTCGCGCGCGATTTCGGCCGATTCCACCACCAGGACTTTGTTCACGACACGCCCTCCTGGACCGGTTTGATGCGTTACCAAGGTCTGCCCGAGCATTTTGCTCGCGACTTCGCCCGCTTCCTTTACCGACTTCACGACATGCACACCACCTTTGAAACCGTTTGTAAAAGTCCCCTTCCCTCGTCCGCCGGCGTGAATCTGCGCTTTGACCACGAGTCCGCCAATCGGACGGACTCGTCCCGTGGCGAGATCGACATCTCCGAGCTCCCGCGCCACTTGCTCCACTTCTTCCGGCGTTGAAGCAACTTTTCCGCGCGGCGTCGCGACATCGAACTTTTCCAGCAACTCTTTCGCTTGATATTCGTGAATGTTCATGCGTTCGGCGCGCGGCGGTGCGTGCAATTAGCTCGCGTTGCACACAGCGGCAACGATTTTTTCTTTTCGGATGATGTGACTAATTCGCGAGCCTTGTGGCAGCGGAAGCAGCTGCCAGGCGCTTGTAAGCCGGTATCGCAGCGACGCCGAAGATGACCATCAACGCAATACAAATGAGAAATTGTTTGTCGATGCCGGTTTGCGAAAGCGGCGTAACCGACAGCGATCCGACTAGGCCGTAGAGCATCGGAATCACCAGGAAATCCGCGACCGCATGTAGCACAGCCGATGGCTGTATCGAACCGCTATACTTCACCAGAAACCCGTGGACTGCGCTGATCGCGAGGAAAAACGGCAGAAAAGTAAACGTCGCATAAGAATGGCTGAAATGATGGTCGAGGAAGAACATGAACCCGGTAATGAGAATCGCCACCGTCCACCCATGTCTCCGTTGAATCGGCGTAAGCATGAATCCCCGAAAGCCGGCTTCTTCCACGACGCCGGCCGTCGCGCTGATGCATGCAATTGCGCAGACCACTGTTAGTGCCGGGTAGTTCGAGAAATTGATCGGTGCGGCGAACGCCTCGGACGAAACGTTAGCTACCCGCAGCGTTGCGAAACCCAGCGCCAATGTGCTCGCGATACCCAGAGTTCCGGCGAGTAGTGCCCATCCCCAAATTCGCCAGGGTAAAGAATTTCCCCGCAAATCGCGCCGACGCGATTCTGCCGTTGAACGCGGCCAGCCGTTTCCTTGCAAATACCACCAGAACAAACAAAGCCAAAGGAGGGTAACGAGAAGCATCCACGGTACGCGCGGCGTCGTTCGAAGGTTTGCAATAATCGCCAGCGGTGGCGGAATCCCGCCGACACTAACAACCAGCTCGCCGAGAATGATCGCACGCACAATGACAGGCAACCGGTTCCAGAACTGCTTAAACATTGTTTTGAGTGTTAGACGGCCGTCGCTTGCGCAAATATCACCTGTCTATTTTGCGCTTTTCCCGCACGAAGAGATCTCCCACCGTGCGTTGTTCCGTCGGAGGTTCGAGTGCGTTAACAAATTTCCGGAACCGCTCGGAGAAAACTTCAGGACGAAGATTCCAATAATGGACGACCCCGGGAGCAAAAACGTAATGTCGAAGGAGTCCGTGCCAGCCGTCCCAGAGCTGCCTGTCCATTAGCCCATAAACATAATGAAAGTGAATTGTCTCGAACGCTTTCAAGAATTGGTAAATTGCATGAAAGAAGCGCGCCCGATCTTCGGCCGAAAGTGCGCTGAGATCTTCCAGACCTACTCGCCAGATCCGTTCCAGCTCCGCGTTCTCCATGAAAGGTTTGGTCACATCGCGCAGGGCCGTGGCCGCGGCGTCTTGCGTGGCGAGCTTGGCCACGCGCGTGCTCCGATGCACTTGTATGCCGAGATATAACACGGACAAAACGACAGCGACCGAGCTGACCAATTGCGAGATCGCGTTAACTGCTTCCCAGTTCATCCCTGTGTTATACCACAGGCGAACGGCCGGTTGCTACTTCGGTTCGTCAGCGACTCTGAGCATAATCTTTCCGCGCGTGTGATGCGTTGCGGCCTGCTCTTGCGCCTTCACTGCTTCGGTAAGTGGCAGCACTTGAGAAACGACCGGCTTGACCTTTTTCTCTTCGATTAACTTCGTGATCTCCGCGAGCTCGCTCGCGTTGGGCTTGACCGAGATCGCCGCTCCGCGGATCCCGTGTTTGTCGAGTTCCGCTTGATCGGGCTGCGCGACCAGCGTTGTGATGATTCCGCCCTTCCGAACTACGCCGTAAGAACGCGCGAGCGTATCCTTCCCAACCGAGTCGAGCACCACATCGACATCTTTGGCGACATCTTCGAATCTTGTTTTCGTGTAATCGACCGTCACATCTGCGCCGAGCTGCTTGAGCAACTCCTGGTTTGCGGTTGATGCCGTCGCGATCACTTTCGCGCCGCGCGCTTTTGCGATCTGGATTGCCATACTGCCCACGCCGCCTGAGCCGCCGTGAATAAGAACAGTCTGCCCCGCGCTCAATTTCGCAGTGTCGATGAGCGCCTGCCAGGCCGTTAATGCAGCGAGGGGCACAGCGGCAGCCTCAATATAATTGAGCGACTTCGGCTTTGCTGTCGCCTCCCCTTCCGTCGCCACTGCATACTCCGCGTAACCGCCGCCCCAAAGAACGTATGCATAAATCGAGTCGCCAGCTTTCAGTTTCGTGATCTTCGCTCCCGTTTTCTCAACAATTCCGGCGATATCGTATCCGGGAATCAGCGGCAGCGTCGTTCCAAAGAATTTCGCGTACTTCCCCGATCGAATGAGTGCGTCCACTGGGTTTACGCCCGCTGCGATCACTCGCACGAGAGCTTCATTCTCCTTCGGCTCCGGCCGCGGCGCGTCCTCGTATTTCAAAACTTCCGGCCCGCCGTACTCATGAACAATGATTGCTTTCGTCGTCGCTGGATTTGCTTGCGCGTCGGTGAGGTGAAACGCTCCAGCGATTACGACCAAGACAAGCGCGAGAAGGAATCTGTTTTTCATAAAGTTCTAAGCTCCTGAAACTGAATTAAATCCTGTTCTTTGTGTCGAGAATTCTTCAGGCTTCGCCACCATGAGAACAAGAATCCTTGGCATTATCGCATTAACTTGCGGCCTGTCCGGTATTTGCTTCGCTCAAAGCTCACCGGCAACCACCAAAACGTCTG
>DATMPQ010000320.1:0-9530 GCA_035567015.1 Chthoniobacterales bacterium
AAATGGGCGGCCTGCGAAGCCTCATGCCGATTTCGTTTCTCACCTACGCCATCGGCATGATGACCCTAAGCGGTGTGCCGTTCTTCTTTTCCGGAGGCTGGACGAAAGAAGAAATCCTGCATGCCACTGCGCATTGGCACGTGTCGCACATACCGCACTACCTGATGCTCGCCGGGGTTGTGCTGACCGCGCTCTATATGACGCGGCAAATGATCTACATTTTCTTTGGCAACCGGCGCGCGGCTTCCGAAAATGCGCACGAAAGTCCTTCGGTCATGACCCTCCCGCTGATCGTGCTCGCGATTTGCTCGATTACTCTCAGCGTTGTGCTGACACCGGCATGGCCGTGGCTTCACAGTTATCTCACGGGCGAGCCGGCGCACTTTGACATCGCGCTTTTGGTCCAGCCGATGTTGTTCGTTTCGCTTACACTCGTCGCTCTCGGGATCGGCCTCGGCTTTTTCATGTATGCCAAAGCTGGCCAGGAAGATCGACATCGTACCGCGGAGACGGATCCACTCGAGCACGCGCAACCTGCACTGTTTCACTTTCTCGAAAACAAAATGTGGTTGGACGAGATTTATGACCGGACCGTCGTCGCGTGGAGCAGAATCGCCGCGCGCATCTCCGACTGGATGGACCGTCATTTCTGGGACGGTCTCGTGCGGGGATTCGGCGGACTCGGACAGCTCTTTGGAATTTTCAGCGCTAATTTCGACGAACGCGGCATCAACGTCGGGGTCGATGAAACCATGACCGGCACGCGCGGCCTCGGCCGTGTGATGTCTGCGTGGCACTCGGGACAAATCCAAACTTACCTCGGGATCATCGCCGTCGGCATGCTCGCGTTGCTGATTCTTTACGCATGGTTGGCATAATTACGGCGCTGATTCTGATTCCGCTCCTCGGGGTATTAGCGGTCTGCGTTTGGCCACACACCGATGCGCGCCCGATTGCGCTGATATTCAACGCCATCACCGCAACTCTCACATTGATTTTGTGGCGAAACTTCGACGCTATCGCGAGCGGCCTGCAAATGGTCGAGCGCCACACTTGGATTCCAGCGATCGGCGCCGAATATCTCGTTGGCATTGATGGCTTGAGTCTGCTGCTCGTGTTGCTGACGTCGATCATCATCCCGTTCGCATTTCTCGTGCAGCGCATGGATCGGGGTTTCTGCGCGCTCATGTTGGTCATGCAATCTGCGCTCTACGGCACGTTCACCGCCCAGAATTTTGTTCTCTGGTTTTTGTTCTACGAGATGAGCCTCATCCCTGCGTTCCTGCTCATCAAAATCTGGGGGGGAGAAAACCGGGATCGCGCCGCGACCAAGTTCTTCCTCTACACTTTTCTCGGCAGTGTCGCGATGCTGCTCTCGTTCCTCGGAATTTATTTGGCAAAGGGAACATTCGACTTCGCTCAACTCGCCGGTCTCGGAAAACAGGGACTACTCAGTGGCAACGTCGCCTGGCTCGCCTTTGCCGGAATCTTTCTCGGGCTCGCAGTGAAAGTGCCGCTCTTTCCGTTTCACACCTGGCTGCCCGACGCGTACGAGACCGCGCCCGTCGGCGTTTCGATAGTGTTGACCGGTGTTCTCTCCAAGATGGGCGTTTACGGTTTCGTGCGCCTGCTGCTTCCGCTTTTCCCGAACGAAATCAAAATTCTCGCTCCGTGGTTACTCGGGCTAGTGGTTTGCTCGATCGTTTTCGCTTCGCTGGCCGCATGGGCCCAGTCCGATCTGAAACGGATGGTGGCGTATCTTTCGATCAACCATCTCGGCTACTGCATGCTCGGTCTCTTCGCCGTCACAGCAACGACAGTGCGACCGGCGGTCGAGATCCAGGCGGCGTTGAGCGGCGTGTTCATGCAAATCTTCAACCACGGCATCACCGCAGCCGCGCTGTTCTACTACGTCGGATTGCTCGAGCAGCGGCGCGGCTTGCGCGGGATCAACGATTTCGGCGGATTGATGCAACGCACACCCCTGCTCTGCGGCTGGATGAGCGTCGCCATGTTTTCGTCACTCGGTCTGCCCGGATTGAATGGATTCATCGGCGAATTCTTAATCTTCAAAGGTTCCTTCGCCGTCGCCGCTTCATTCACGGCCGTTGCCGTGATCGGTCTTCTCGTCACGGCCATCGTATTTGCGCGTGCGATGCAGGCTCTCTTCAGCGGTCCGCTGGCGGAGAGTTGCAGCGCTTTTCCCGATCTGGTTCGAAGCGAGAAACTCGTCGTCGTTCCTGTCACGTTACTCATGTTCGCCATCGGCATCGCGCCGCAGTTCGTCTTCAACATCTTCAACACAACTGTCGTTCAAATGGCGCGCTTGCTCAGCTGACGCCGCGAAATGAGCAAGGAAATCATTCCCATCGAACGAATTGAGCAATCGATTTACAGGTTTCGCGGTCAGAAAGTGATGCTCGATTTCGATCTCGCCACCTTGTACGGAGCCGAAACCCGAATCCCAAATCAGGCGGTGAAGCGAAATCGCGATCGATTCCCGCCTGATTTCATGTTCCAGTTAACGCCTGCAGAAGTTAGGTTTTTAAGGTCATATCTTGCGATCTTAAATCGACAAGCTATTGATACAGAGTGTGTTGCAACGACGTCATCACAATTTGTGATGAGTTCGCGCGCGGCCCGTTATCGCCCGAATGCGTTTACGGAGCAGGGAGTCGCGATGCTCTCGAGCGTGTTGAACAGCGAGCGCGCTGTAAAAGTGAACATCGCGATCATGCGCGCGTTTGTGAAACTCCGCCAAACGTTCGAAACCAATCGGAAGCTCGCGCGAAAATTTTCGAAACTCGAACGGCACGTCAGCAAACACGATGAGGAGATTGCTGGCATCATTGAAGCACTCCGGCAGTTAATGGCCCCGCCGCAAAAGCCTCGGCGCGAGATCGGATTTCATGTTCGTGAAAAAGAGCCGCGTTATCGGGTACGGAAGGGCCGCCGCTCGCGCTCTTCCTCGTAACCTTGTAACTGATTTAACTTTTTTAACTCCTTTTTCGCTTCGCGAATGATCGCCTGGACCATTTACATTACGTTTGCGGGTGCCGTTCTGTTGCTTTTCATGCCGCGCGCTTTATCGCGCTGGATTGCGCTCGCGACTGCCGCGGGTGGGTTCGCGGTGAGTTTGGCGGCGTTCTTTAGCGCGGTCGATGTTGGGACCTTCAAGACAATCGTGCGCGTTCCGTGGGTGCCTATGCTCGGGATGGAATACCATCTCGCTGTCGATGGCATCAGCCTGACGCTCGCTCTCGTCACCAGCCTGACCGCTGTGAGCGCGGTGCTTTTTTCGTGGGACGTGGACCATCGGCAGAACGAATTTTTCTTCTGGCTGCTTCTTGTGGTGGGCGGCTCGTATGGCGTCTTTCTCAGCGCCGATCTCTTCCTCCTCTTCGTCTTCTACGAGCTGGTGATTGTGCCGAAATATTTCCTCATCGCCATCTGGGGTTCGACCAACAAGGAGTACGGCGCGATGAAGCTGACCCTCTACTCCTTCTTCGGCGGCGCGCTCGTCTTCATCGGAATCATCGCCGCCTACGTTACGGCCGGCTCACTCAATCTTCATGATCTCGCGGAATTCCCGTTCCCATCGCAGTTTCAATCCTGGGCGTTTCCGGTGTTGTTCCTCGGGTTCGCCGTGCTTGCGGGCATCTGGCCGCTGCACACTTGGGCGCCAACCGGTCACGTTGCCGCGCCGACTGCCGGTTCGATGCTGTTGGCCGGCATCATCATGAAACTCGGCTCCTATGGCGGGCTGCGCGTCGCGATGAATCTTTTCCCGCAAGGTTTCCAAAAGTGGAGCGGCTACATAGCCGTTTTTGCTGTGATCGGCATCCTTTACGCCGCGGCCGTGGCACTGCGCCAGCGCGACCTGAAGTTCGTCATCGGTTATTCGAGCGTGAGTCACATGGGTTTCGTGTTGCTCGGGCTCGCGACAGCCAACGTGCTCGGGGTCTCGGGCGCAGTGCTGCAAATGTTCTCGCACGGCGTGATCGCGGCCCTGCTTTTCGCCATTGCCGGACGCATGATCTATCGCCGCACTCATACGCGCGATCTCGACGCACTCTCAGCAATGAACCTGAGTCGCGCACTGCCGTTTGCTGCGTTTTCATTTGTCATCGCGTCGGCGGCGTCGATGGGCATTCCCGGGTTCAGCGGGTTCGCCGCCGAAATCACCATCCTGATCGGCGCGTGGAAAACTTATCCAGTAGCAGTGTGGATCACCGGCGCCGGCATGGTTCTCGTCGCCGCGTTCACGTTGCGCGCGTTGAAGAGAACATTTTTCGACACGATCGAAGACGTTAAATCGGTTACAAACGTTACATCGTTACATCGGGAGCCGCTCGAGCCGATCACGATTACAGAGAAACTCGGCGCCGGACTCTTGATGTTCGCCACGCTCGCAGTCGGACTGTATCCCAAGGTCTTGCTCGACCGCATCGTGCCTGCCGTCGAAGCGATGCGGTTTCTAACGAAATGAACGATGAAGCGTTGCATCGTTATGACAGAACGACGCCCAACCGCTTCAACAATTTAACGGTTTAACGAATCACGCATTCCAATGTCTTATCTCGAATTCCTCAAACTCGCCGCCCCCGAAGCCATCGTCGCGGCCACGGCGCTCGTGGTTCTCGCCATTGGCCTCGCGAGCACGCGAGCGTCCGCACTTTGCTCAGCGGCAGCGGCTCTCGGGATCGCGCTCGCAATCGGCGCAGTGCTCATGTTGCCGGAACACTCCACGCTATTTCACGGGATGCTGGTGATCACGCCGCTCACGTCCCTGTTCAAAATCATCTGCCTCGCGCTCGCCTTTTTCACGGTGATTGTTGCGCGAGGTGACCGCGCTTCGCTTAATCACGGCGAGTACCTGGCGATAATTCTGCTTGCGACCATTGGACTGATGCTGCTCGTCGGCAGCGAAGAGTTGCTCATGATATTCATCGGACTGGAATTGACCGGCCTCTCGCTTTACGTCATGACCGCGTTCGACAAAACCGATATCCGTTCCGCCGAAGCGGGGCTGAAGTACTTCCTCTTCGGTAGCACGGCGAGCGCGTTCACGCTTTTTGGATTGAGTCTCATCTACGGCATGGCGGGAACGACTGGGCTCGCCGCCATAGCGCAGAAGCTCAGTGCCCAGCCCATCTCTCCGCTGCTCTTCGCCGGCATCATCATGACCCTTGTCGGTTTTGCGTTCAAAATTGCCGCCGCGCCATTTCATCTTTGGGCGCCCGACGCCTACCAGGGCGCGCCCGTCTCGAGTGCCGCTTTCATCGCTTCGGGTTCGAAAGTCGCGTCGTTCGTGGTGATTGGAAAAATCGTGCTCGTCGGCTTCGGTCCTGACCAAGGCAGCGCTGCATGGCACGCCATGATTGCTGGTTGGTCACCGGTGCTGGCCGTGCTCGCCGCATTGTCCATCGTTATTGGCAATCTCGTCGCCCTCGCCCAGTCCAACGTCCGCCGGCTGCTCGCCTACTCAGCCGTCGCCCATGCCGGTTACACATTGCTCGGACTCGTCGCCGGCGGGCGCGACGGATTCGGCGCGACGTTATTTTACACGACTGTTTACGCCTTCACTCTCATCGGCGCATTCGGCGTTGTTGCCCTGGTCCGACGCCAAACCGGCGGCGACGATTTAGCGAACTTCGCCGGGCTGCGCGCGCGTTCACCGTTGCTCGCCGGGTGCATGTCGGTCTTCATGTTGTCGTTGGCCGGCCTGCCGCCGCTCGCAGGGTTTTTCGGAAAGTTCTATCTGTTCAGCGCCGCGCTCCGTGCGGGTGAGAATCATGGCCTGCTCTGGCTCGTCGTCCTGGCCCTCTTTGGCAGCCTCATCTCGCTCTATTATTACCTGACCGTTCTTAAAGTGATCTTCGTCGATCAAGCTGCCCCTGACGCATCTTTCGTCGATGTCGATCCCTTACAAAGGATCACCGTCTTTGTGCTCGCGGTGCTGGTCCTGTTCTTGGGCGTTGTGCCGACACCTTTGGTGGCACGGATCACGGGTTCCTTACAGTAGCGACGCGTCGTGGCAACGAGCCGTTCATTGATCGATGCGACGCAACGCTTGCGGGCGGCCGTAAACGAACTAAGCTTCAGGGCGCCGGTCAAACACATTTACAATCCGCTCGATTATGCCTGGCCAGCGTATGAGGAATATCTGCGGCGTTATGCAAGAGACCGCAAACGCGTCTTGTTTCTCGGGATGAATCCGGGCCCGTTCGGCATGGTGCAGACTGGCGTTCCATTCGGCGAAATTTCCGCCGTGCGCGACTGGCTCCGCATTGAAGCGAAAATCGGTCGCCCACCTAACGAGCATCCAAAACGACGTGTGACTGGTTTTGGGTGTCCCCGGAGGGAGATCAGCGGCAAGCGATTATGGGGACTGTTCGCCAAACGATTCGGCCGCGCGGAGAAGTTTTTCGACGAACATTTCGTCGTGAACTATTGCCCACTGGCTTTCCTCGATCGTAGCGGACGGAATCGTACCCCAAACAAACTGTCGTGCGCAGAACGCTCTGCCCTATTTGCAATGTGCGACGAACACTTGCGGGAGCTCGTCCGCATTCTTCAGCCGGAATGGCTGGTGGGTGTCGGCAACTTCGCCGCGCAACGCGCCGGGCACGTATTCGCTAACGAACAATTCCGCCTCGGCCACATCTTGCATCCGAGTCCGGCGAGTCCAGCAGCGAACGTGAACTGGGCGGGCGAAGCCACCGCGCAGTTACGGAGAATAGGTGTCTGGGAATAACGATTAGCGATCAGAAATCAGCAGCAGCGAAATGGTGCTTTTCTACATTGATTCGCATTAGCCCTAAGCTCGCTGCCGCCCACTGCTAGCTCGACCGCTCCCACGAGTTCGATTTTTCTTCCCAATTTCGACTTTGTTTGGAAAAATCGGCGCCATGAAAACTTCTCTATTCTTAACAATCCTATTTGCGGCAGTGATAACGATTCCTTCATTCGCGCAAGACCAGACATCGGCGCCGGCGATGAGCCCGGCACCGGCTGCGCCGGCTGCTGGACAGCCGAACCAAGCCGAGATGATGAAGCAAATGATGGAGCTCTCGAAATTGAACGAGAACCACAAATTGCTCGCCAGCCTCGCGGGTAATTGGACTTACAACATCAAACTCTGGATGAACCCGGATCCAAACGCGAAGCCGCAAGAATCAAAAGGCAACGCCAGCACAAAGCCGCTGATGGGCGGACGTTACTTCGTGATGGATGTCAGCGGGAAAATGCAAATGCCCGGCCCGGACGGCAAAATGAAGGACATGGAATTCAAAGGCATGGGCATCGACGGTTATGACAACGTGAAAAAGAAATTCGTCTCCTCCTGGATCGATAACATGGGCACCGGTATTGAGTTCTCCGAAGGTATATATGACCCCGCCACGAAAACGTTCACTTACACGTCGGAAATGGAAGCAGTGCCGGGAATGAAAACCAAAACGCGGGAAGTGCTAAAGATCGCCGATAACGACCATCACACATTTGAGTGGTACGAAGACCGCGGCAACGGCCAGGAAGCCAAAACGATGGAGATTAATTACACCCGGAAGAAGTAGCAGGCAGTTCCGACTTCTAACTTCTAACTTCGGTCCCGTCCTATTTCCCGGTTCCCCGCCCGAACGCGGCAGCGCACCGATGCGAAGAACCCTGGCATCGGCGCGGTCTTCAAATGAACTCGGCCTGGCTCGACCATTCAAGCTTCAAAAAAGCGAGAAAGTTCGATTTCGTTCGCGCGACCCGCCCGCTCTTCGAGTGCATAAACTGTTCTCCTGGTTTGCATAAGCTTGACAGTCGTGAGGCGCTCTGAATAGGATCGCGCGATGAATACCCTTAAGGCCGCCTCATTATCAATCGCCGTCGTTCTTGCGACTGCATTATCAACTGCCCCATCGTTCGCGCAGGCCCTGAGGACGGCAGCAAGTCCGACGACGGTGAGCGCCAATACGGCTCTGCCGTGGGCGGTCGGTGTCCGGGTCCCGTTAACACCGAGCGAGCTGCCGGCACCCTACGTAAAGAAGGGGACTCAATCGCCGTGGACACGCACAACCAACAACCCTCCCATTAACCTTGGCACCATGTTGCTGCTTACTGATGGCACGGTCATCGCCCACGAAGAGAACGATCAAAACAACAACGTGGCTACGACAATCTGGTACAAGCTCACGCCCGACATCAACGGCAGCTACATAAACGGAACCTGGTCACAAATCGCTTCCTTGCCCGCTGGCTATGGGCCTCTCTTTTTCGGATCCGCGGTGTTGCCCGACGGTCGCGTCGTTGTGGAAGGTGGAGAATACAACCAATACGGTGGAGGTTTTACCAAGCTGGGAGCCATTTACGATCCCGCAGCCAATACGTGGACCAGCGTAACTGCCCCCACCGGCTGGAACAGTATAGGTGATGCCTCTACTGTGGTATTGAGCACCGGAGCGTTAATGCTGGCCAATACGACCACGACCCAAGCAGCACTTCTAAACCCATTGACGTTAACGTGGACCGCGACCGGCACCGGCAAGTTTGACATCAACGATGAGGAAGGATGGACCCTGCTTCCCAACGGCAAGGTGCTCACGGTCGATGCGTACGTCGGGCATTACCAGTCCACCGGAATGAATTACGAACTTTACGATCCCAGCACCGGGACCTGGTCCGTTGCAGGCACCACGCCCGTGCAACTGTGGGATTCGGCGGCCACTTGCGGTGGACAGAGTCACGCCTCATTTGAAGTAGGTCCTGCTATTTTACTCCCTAACGGCACAATCTTCGCCACGGGAGCGAATAGCTGCGGCCCAGGCCACACCGCTATTTACAATGTTGCCTCGGGTACCTGGACTGCGGGTCCCGATTTTCCCGGTAATCTCGACATCGCCGATGGCCCGGCGGCGCTCGAGCCCAACGGTAAGATGCTGATGATGACCAGCCCCTTGATTTTCAATTCGGGTTCCATCTTCTTCGAGTGGGACGGGAGCAACCTAACTCCAGTATCGGGTCCGCCCAATGCTCCCAATGTCTCCTCGTTCCAGGGACACTTGCTGGTGCTTCCCACCGGGCAGATCATGTACACCGATTACACCAACGACGTCGAAATCTTCACTCCCACTCCGGGCAACTACAACTGGGTGCCGGCGGCGTATCTGCATTCGCTCGCGATCATCCGGGGCAACACGTATGTTATGGTCGGCACCAAGCTCAATGGTCTTTCACAAGCTACCGCCTACGGTGATGACCTGCAGAACGCCACCAACTATCCCATCGTGCGCCTAACCAACGTTGCCACCGGCCATGTCTTCTACTGCCGTACCCATGGCCACAGTACCATGGCTGTTGGCTTCACAGGTCTCGTGAAAACCCAACTCGACATACCGGCCAGCATGGAAGCTGGTGTGAGTTACTTTGAAGTGGTGGCCAATGGAATTCCGTCGCAGAGATACACTATTCAAGTTCAATAGAGAGCGGAAACCAGCTAGCCCGCAAGTGCATTGGCGACACGTTTGCTGATCGGCAAGGAA
>DATMPQ010000321.1:0-11492 GCA_035567015.1 Chthoniobacterales bacterium
TTGCCGCCGCGGTGGCTCTCAAGGACGGCTTAAGAGTCAGGGCCGACCATGAATAAGAATTGCAAATCGATCGCAACTTCCACGTCGCATTCACTTATTGACACGGACCAAGTTCTCAAAACAAGAAGTAACGAATCAAACCAGTCCAAGTAAATCATGAAGACAATGGCTAAGCTAACGGACAAAAATATCCTTATCACGGGCGGCAACAGCGGGATTGGGCTGGCCGCAGCGCAGGAATTCGACCGAGAGGGCGCGCGCGTCGCCATCTGCGGCTTGAATGAGGGGTCGCTGCAGGCGGCCAAGGACACGCTTGGAGCCGGAAGTCTCGCCGTTCGCGCGGACGTCAGCAATCTCACCGACCTCGACACGATGTTCGCCACGATCAAGCGGGAGTTCGGGCACCTGGACGGCGTCTTCGTCAATGCAGGTTACAGCGAGTTCCTGTTGTTCGAAGAGGTGACAGAGCAAAGCTTCGACAAGGTGATAGGCTCCAATTTCAAAGGGGCTTACTTCACGATTCAAAAGGCCTTGCCGCTGCTCAGGCGAGGCTCATCTGTCATCATCAATGCGTCCGTTGGCGCGCGCAAGGGGTGGCCGACAACCTCGACCGTCTCGACCTGCAAGGCCGCGGTCGTCCATCTCGCGCGAATCCTCAGCGCCGAACTCGTGGACCGCGGGATTCGCGTGAATACCCTAAGCCCAGGCCCGACGGACACGGCGATGTTCGGTCGCTTCGCCGGTGAAGAGCAGGGCGATGCGGTCAAGAGCGTCCTTGCAACCAACAATCCCAGCAAGCGGATGGCCGATCCGTCGGAAATCGCGAAGCTGGCGGTTTATCTCGCGTCGGACGATTCCGCGTACATCGTCGGAGCAGACTTCCTGATCGACGGCGGGGTCTCAGCCATTTCGCCCGTGGGCGCCTGAGCTTCGTTGCAAAATAAGGATCATCGCCATTCTTCGACCTGGGGCGACTGCAGGGCGGTTGGCCGAGGACGCGTGTCGCATGATTCAATAGCGCATCTCTTCAACACCAGGAATTGCGCCATTACATTCGCCGCACACTCCGCCGAGCGGTCCTCTGGCCTTGGAACCACATTCGCGCAAATAGCGACCCTGATTGTCTTTCAGTACATCCCATCCGCTTGTGGGCACTTGGAAGCTTGTTTCGTTCCTGACTTTATGGAGAAGATAGATGAAACACGCCCTCTCCGCCGGCCTGATGCTGATCTTCAGCCTCTTTGGCCCGAACTCAGGATACGCACAGCCCATGACGACATCGACGCCAACCACAAAAATTCTCGCAATCGGAACCATCAATCCCGGTGTCGACCCGGCCAAAGTGTTTGCGATCCTGCCGAACGAAGTTCGAGACACCGTGGACCTCTACCTGAATGGCAGGATCGATCAGTGGTACTCGCAGCAGGAACGTAGGGGCGTGGTATTCATACTGAACGTCACGGATCCTGCTGTCGCTCGTGACATGCTCGAAAAGCTGCCGCTGGGACAGGCCCACCTCATGAGCTTCGAACTGATCCCTATTGGCCCGCTCAATCCGCTTCGTCAGTTGCAGGGGATGAAAGCAAACCCTTAGCGTGGCAATCGGGTGGTCCTTGCGGGAGCCTGGAAGCCGAGACAAAACGGCGCATGTCCGTAACGGGTCAAAATGGGCGCTTCACGCCGGCGCAAGCCATGTCCGGTCACCCTCGTCAGCCGCCCTTCCTCTTCGTTGCTTGCGGTCCGACCATCCTGGGGAGAAGCCCGAATGATAGCGTCGCGACACCTGGGCGCCCCCTACCACCCTGACTGCATAAGCTGAGTTGATATGGCGAGAGTGGCAAAAGAAATGGTGGGCGCAATAGGGATTGAACCTATGACCTCTCCCGTGTGAAGGGATATCTCTGGCTAGATCAATCAATGTGTTACACTCCTTTTTCTCTTTTTCCGCAGTTTTTCCGAACCTGATGGAGTCGGCAGATATTTAGCCGCCATCGCCTCTTCGCTGGCGACGACGTGGGCATATCGCTCCGCTGATTGCATGCTGTCCCAGCGCCCCGTTCCGACCAGCCCACGGACATCGAGACCGGCGTACCGTCGCATCCAGGTAGCGTAGGTGTGGCAGAACGTGTGGAAATTCACCCAATCCAATTCGTACTTTGGGCGAGGCGGTTGCTTGCCGCGCTTGATCCTGACTGGCTTCGGGAGGCCGCAGGCAATCTGGCACGCCGCCATCAGCAAATAATAGAGCGCCCCGCCTTTGTGAAAGCGGAATAGCCGCTCATCTCCGCGATCGACGCCGTGTGGATGGCACGCAAGCCGCGCGACCAAAACGGGCGGCAGGAAGATCGGGCGCGGCTTTCCGTTCTTGGTCTTGCCGACATATGCGAAGGATTCCGACAGCCGCACGTCATTGCATTTCATCTTCAGCGGGTCGCTGAGCCTGCATCCGGTGTAGCAAACGAACTGCAGAAGGATTTCGAACTCCTCATCAATGGTCCGCGCGGCCTTGAATATGCGAAAAGCCTGTTCTGGCCAAAGCCAGTCGGTGATGATCTTGCCGCGCGAGCCCTTCGGGCGCTTGATCTTAAAATCGAACCCCCCGCGCTTAAGGATGGCCGACATTGGGGTGTAGACTTCGCGGTTTCGCGTCGCTGGCGACTGAGTAGGGAACAGCGCGATGGCACAGGCATCGATTGAGTCGCCGTCTATCAACCTCAGTGGTGTCTCCTGGTAATACTCCAACAATTTTCCTGTAGGTCGCGGGTCTCCGCCTGCATTCAGGTAGGAGATGAGAGCGCTTGCGAACGTCGGCTCGCCTCGCTCCGCAAACTCGCCGCTTTCGATCTCTCGTTCCCATTTCTTGATGATTTTGATGGCGACAGACTTCTCACGAGATTTCGTGCTTCGGTCAACATATCGCCCGAGGTGTCTGCCGCGACCCGAGTAATACGGCGTCTTGCCCGGGCGGGGATCAATGAGCTTAATCGGCATCGTTCTTCCTCGCGAACAGCGGCGCGGATGCGGGCCAGATCGTTTTCATCAAATGTCTTGGTGCGTCCAAATGGGGCATAGTAGGGGTTGCCTGCAGCATCCGCGGGGTGCAACCGGAGCCAGTCCTGAAGCCAGCGGCGCGATTTGTGCAACGCATTGGCGGCCTCTTCGATTGTCATGCCGCGCCCCGCTCTTTTAATCGCGCCCGAACTTGCCGCATCAGGGCCGCGCAATCGATCAAGGCACACGATACAGAACGCGGCGAGCCAGGCGCGCCGAAGCTAGTCAAATCGCCCAAAAAGAGTTCCTGCGAGGTGAAAACCGAAAATTCTTGCTCCAAGGAGCTTTGGTTGCGTGACGGCCTTACCGCAAGAGACAGGTCTCCTTTGACCTCGAGGAAACTTGCATATTTCTCGAAGAGTTCCGCTCCGACGATTTTCACTTCGGTAAAGAGGAAGGCCAGCACCCCGGCCCGTGAAGCGATAAAACCTAGCGAAACGAGTTCTGCCGTTATTGCGATGGCATAAACCCTCCGAAGCGTGAGCAGCCGCGGCGTGCCCTTTCCCCGTCCAGCTTGGTCATGTGGGCCAAGGGTAACGACGCGAGGATTACGCGAAAGCCATGCCTTCAACGTACCTGGACTAACGCCAGCGGCAGCAGCTGCATCGCCCAGCAGATAGCGGGGCGTGTCGAGCTCGGGGGTGGGCTTGGGGTGCAGCGCAAGCTTTTTGGTAACGGGCATATCTTGAAAGATACGCGCGTTACTTCTGGGCAAGGCCGAATGTGGAAAGCCGGCCGAATTTCGATTGGGATAAGCCGGGCGCCGATTGTACCTCCTTCAGGGCAGGCCGGAGGAACTGTGGGGAACAAGTTGAAGGGAACTTCCTCTAACCGTACGAGGCAAACCGTCATGTCAAAATTTGCGAACGTCGTCACAATCGAGGTTGCGGCAGGCCGGAGAGATCAGGTCGTAACTTCGCTACTGGCGCACAAGGCGCGCTTGAAAGCCGAATCCGGCACCCTGCAATTCGAAGTCCTGTTGCCGAAAGACGACGATACGAAAGTTCTCATCCGGGAGACGTAACTCAGGCGATGATTGAAGAATATCGTCGAACAGCTGGTGCGGCTATTGGGGCGATGCGCTAGACTGTGGAGTCGTTAGAGATGAAATTCCGCGCTGCATTAGTTCTATTAGTTGCCGTCACACATTCACCCGCTTGCGCGACAGAGATTAGCGGAACTCCTCGTATCGTGGACGGAGATACGGTTGAGATCGGTCAAACGAAAATTCGGCTCTTGGGCATCGATGCGCCCGAAACTGATCAGATTTGCCTAAACGCCAAAGGAGATAGGTGGGCCTGCGGAATCGCCGCACGCGATGAACTGACCCGCCATTCCAATGGCCAGATTTGGGAATGCACAACGACCGAGAGGGATCAATACGGCAGATCGCTCGCCAGTTGCTTCATTGAAGGCGAGGACGTGAGCAAGTGGATGGTGCGATCAGGCTGGGCCTTGTCATTCGTCAAATATTCCCATGTCTACGACGCAGACGAGATTGCAGCGAGAGAAGCACGTGCCGGCCTTTGGTCCGGTTCGTTCATCGCGCCGTGGGACTGGCGGCACCGGAACAAGGCGACAATTATGCTCGGCGCTGCGTCTGTGCCAGTGAATGCTCAGACGATCCTGCTCGGCGCTGTCTCGGCCTCGTCAGCACCTTCGCCCGAATGCTTGATTAAGGGCAATATAAGCCGGAAAGGTGGGCGCATCTATCACCTGCCGGGGCAACTCAATTACGCCCAGATCAACATGTCGAAGGGTCTCGGCGAGCGTTGGTTCTGCACCGAAGCCGAAGCCGACGCGGCCGGTTGGCGCAAGGCAGCGCGTTAGGTTGCGGCGCTAGTTAGGTTGCCGATTTGCAAGCCGTCTTTTTTGGTAGTCCGAATAAGACTCAAAGCGGGATGGCTTTAGGGTTCCATCCTCATGATAGCCGACCAAAGACCATTGGCCTGAATATTTGTCGTCCCACCAGGAAACATCCCACTTTCCGGATCTCTTAAGGTCAAAGAAAATTACATCGGCTTTTCCATCCCCATTTCGATCAACCCTCAGAAAGATTGGCGCGGATGCGTCGTCTGAAACCACATATTCTGCGCTCGCCCTGCCGTCGCAGAACATGTCTAGCGAGGTTATCTGACTTTTGTTGTCCTGGCTTCTGTATTTCGAGAGGGTCTTGGGCTTGCATTCCGGCACATTAGGGCTGCCAACCGGCGGCGAACTGGCTTGATTCGAGCGCAGCAAGAATCTTTTCACATCATCGACTGATACCGCAAAGTTGAGGCCCTCACCACCTGCCGCCTTAAAACTGTTTACTCCAACGAGAGCTCCAGCATCACTTATAAGCGGCCCACCTGAGTTGCCAGAATTAATCGGCGTTTGAGTCTGAACTATATCTGCGATGTGCTGAATGTCGTCGCCGCTGTTCTTCCATTTATATGCCAAGCGATATTGGCTAATGATGCCGGTCGTGTAGGTCCAAGCTTCTCCCGTTGGGTGACCAATTGCATGCACGTCAGCGCCGACCGATATGTCATCGGAGCTGCCAAGTCGAACCGGAGTTCTGCCAGGCGGGACCTCTCTCACCCTCAACAACGCTAAATCTGCAACCTGGTCAAACCTTACGACCTCGCCAAGTTTGACATCGTTTCGGCCAGGGGCGACGCCCTCTTTTTCGGGTTTGAAGATAACGGCTACCGTGCTGTAGCCCTTGACGACGTGATAGTTTGTCAAAATGTCTCCAGCAGAACTCAAAAGCGAACCAGACCCTAGGCCTTCCTTAGTCACTATCAGCACTACTGACGGTGCAACTAGCTTGTAAATTTGTGTATCGTTTGCACTTCGACCGGTCGCCAGCGATTCTTTTGATGGCCTTTGCACGATATCTGACAGAGTTCCGGTCGGTAGATCGTTAGCGAATCCGTCCTCTGAAAAAACAGTCTCTGCTCCAGAGGCAAGCAGTTCCTTATTGATCTCCATCTTTGCCGAAAAATCGAGCAAACGATCTGCTAAGGCAACGGGACTCATGAATAAGCCCACGACTGAAAGGGTCAAAAGCCGCACTATCATTTCGTTGCCTCTTTCGATCCACACAAGATTGCATGTAACGTAGAAAGTGGTGAGACGATGTCGGGTTTCAACTCGATCCAATTTTGACTAGCTAATTGTGATTGTGTCGGACTTATCAAGTTGATCAGATCTAACGAAGCACTATAGAACTCGTTTCTATTTGACAAAGCCTTCCTCTCCGCACATTGCACATCAAGTCTATCCACCTCGATACGATATTTGGGTGGGTCGTCGAACAACGCCGTCGGTGGAAACGTTAAGTGTTGGTCCGCGAAAAAGTAAAATATAAAAAGCACTGATCTTTGATTTTCCGTATTCCGCTCGGAAAGTTCTTGGTAAAAGAGTTCGCCGTCACCTTTAACGGTGCTCGAAAGCAAACTGAATTGCTTTTTTGCGAGCTGCTCTTTAGTTACCAACGGTGTGTTAATCTCAGAGTTGCACGCAAGTCGCTGAAACGAAGATGCGATCGATACAGCTGGTTTGAAAGGGGCGGCGATCGACAAATTCAGAAACTGCGGATCAGCAATTTTATAATGGAATAGCACGACGTCATCTTTCCCTAAGATCGTCTCTTCCGAGGTTGCCGAACGAGTTTCGTTACAATCATAAACCGATAAGGTTTCAGAGACCCGCGCGTCCGGCATTTCCTTTCCATAGAACACCTTTTTGCTGTCCGGATCTATGAGCGAACGTACCCTTATGGCGGCGCGATCATGAAATCGCATTGTCGAACTGAGCTGAGCATAGAAAGGTAACCTTTGATTGCCGAGTTCAAACAGAGTCCATTCTTTGAATTCTGCACGTTTCAGCCGGGCAATTTGCTCCTCAATTTCGGACCGACTTGGCGTATCGGGATATCTGATGAGGAACGTCTGTAGAGCGGCTACCTTATTCGTGGCTTTCGCAACGCTTAATTCGGTGGCTTCCGATTGCCTAGCCTGATCAACCGGGCTATCCAAAATCGAACCTGCTGCAGATTCGGTTGTCCCCATTCCCGTGCAGCTTGGAGCTACACAAAGTATGTTCTCCAGCGAAGCATATTTGTACGGTCGTTGAGCGTTTTTGGTTAGCAGACGAACTTCTTTCGTAACCAACGAAAACATATCATCTATGGAAATTGGTTTTTGCAGATTTCTCAAGAGTGCCTGCGTGAAGGGACTGTGCTTTCCATTTCCATCTTCGGCAATGGCGCCCGCCTCAGTGGCATAGGCGATAAAAATCCCGATTCCAGGCTTTTGATCAAAATTAGAACTGGCGGAAGGAGCCAGTCCAGCCGAGGAACTTCCGCGTCCTTTAACCAAATTCTTATAGATTGCGGGATTGTCTCGGCATGCGTCGAGAAAAACCACCTTCGTGGTGGAGGCAACACTATTTACTAAGTCATCGACCTTCAACCCAGTAAATTGGATGTCTACCTCCGTGCGAGGAATCTCTATGTCGGTGGGTAGGAGATAGTTGCTACCGTTTACCTGCGCTCCGTGACCGGCATAGTAGACGATGGCAACTTCGGCTCTTTGTGAATCGTTTGCAAACTGCCGAACCTCGCGCCTGATGGTTTGCTCAGAGCCGTCCAACAGCAGGCGAACGTTGTAACCCATTTTGCTAAGAACATCTGAAATGGACTTGGCATCCCCAACTGGGTTCGCAAGCTTCGGAAGGTTCGCATAGTTACCATTTCCGATAACGAGAGCCAGCCTTGTTCCAGGTGCGAATTTTTGATTTAGCGGATTAGATGACGCGGTAGGTTGGGGTTTATCACTAACCGGCCTTTGGTCTAAATCCGTCACTTGCGGCAGAGACACTCCCGAATATGTTGCGATAAAATCCGATACTGCTGTGTTCGTGGCAACATTGAATTCGCCGAAAGAGATCTTCCCGTTGTAGAGTTCTGCAATTTTTGCATCCTGAAGGCGTTCATCTGCATGTATTCTTTCGCTAACGGCGGGAGGTAACAGAGCGTAAACTGGCTCCCACGCTTTCCGACACTTTTCCACGGTCGAGATAGCCCGATCGGCCATTGGCCGTTCCGACTTTTTCAATTTTTCTGGATTTTTTAACATTTCGAATGTCGGTTTTTCGCCGGCAAGCGGAATTCGCTTACGAAGGCTGTCGAACGCATGATCCGACCAAAGCCTCGCACACTCAGAACGCGCCTCTGCTTCTAATTTACCGATTTTGGTTTGCAAATCGTCCGGCTGTTGTGCCAAGAGCTCGGTTTCGTTCATCAGCGCAAAAACGACAACCGATGCAAAGATAATTAGTAGTCGTAGAGCAATTCTCAGCATTGTAACCCCCCAGGGTCGCGCACTTTAGAAAACGTTACGTCAGGTTGTTGGGTCTTTCAATGGTCGTTCAAAACCGCTCCACTGATGGACTGTAGACAAAAATAGCCGTATCGCTGTGATTTCCACTCGAAAACCACCTTGCGCCGCTGCAGAAAGGTTTACAAGTTCAAGCGTGCCACCATCTACACTTTGATCGTGCTTGTTCGAGGTCGGGCACATTCGTTGTCGCCATTGCCGTAACTGGGTTTCCGTCGACGGCTAGATCGATTCTCGTGCTGGAACGATCTGAATTCTTGGCGGTGAAATAGCAGAATTGACCGCTGGGAATTTGTCCGCTGCCGTTTGGAAATTTCCACCCGGTCACCACGGATCCCTGCTCGTGATTCACGCTAACAAAGACAACGACTTCCTTTTGTATAACTTCGAATGCAGCCCGTTCGTCATTGCTAGTGTTAGCATGACGAGAGAGATCGCGCGCGCTTATCCCGTCATCTGAATTTGGAAGCTTCAAAACGAATGGAGCGCTTGGCGTTACTGTCAACTCGGGATTCTTAATTTTCAAGTCAATCGTTGTAGCGAGTGGGCTCCAGAGAAAAGAAACTCCAATGGAGGCGAGCAGGATAGCCGCCCCAACCCCGAGCGCAACGATACTCAAAGCAAATGCCTTAGAGACAAAGCTCGGGCGAAGATAAGTCGTGTCCAGCTGTTGTTCCATATCAAGCCCCCCGTTTGGCAAATGCCGTCACGTTTGAAATATGTGAATTTGCGTCGGCGTCGTTTTCTCTCCGAAAAAGACTGTTCAAATAAACGGGAAAGCGGATTCCGAATCTCGGGATAAGGATGATGCGATCAATGAAACGCGAAACCTCCTTTTCGATTACAATCGGTGGGGCTTGTCCATCGCGATATTCGACACGCTCGGGTCCCGGTACTTCGCGGACGACCCGCTTTCGCTTTCGGGCGTAGTAGGCTCGCCGGGCGCGTAAGAGTGGCGCTACTAGGCTAGCCAACTCGGAAGGGCTTCCAGGAACTCGATTATGTGAATAGTAGACTAGGGCAGCTACAGAACCTGCCAGAGCCACCGCTATCGAACTGAATGTCGAAAAAACGAGCCTCGCCTTGGAAAATTGTTCTTGCGTGACATCCGATACAGCAGCACCGAACCAACTGGCGGCGAGTCGATAGATCTGATTGCCGTCGGCGGCACTGCGGAATTCCTGTCTGAAATCTTTGACCCGGTCTTCGGCTTCGGTAACACTTCGATGAAGGGCAAGGACAGCTTTTGCGTCTTTCTCGGTCAGATCCTCGATTTGCGAATGAATCCTGTCCTTTTTGTCCCGTTGCAAATAAAGCTGACTATTGAGCCGCGCAATTTCATCTCCGTAGCGCCGATCCTCGTCTTGCGAGCGCTGGACCATGCACCGATCTCTGATCAGGCGGCACGCTTCACGAATCTGAACAAGGTTCTCTTGGTGTGATTTGGCCTCCTGGCCAATTTGAGCAGTAGTCTGCTCGATGCCTTTCTCCCACTGGAGAAGACTTCTTCCAAGCTCTTCACGCTTTTCCTTGGCGCCTGCAGCCAGCTGATCGCGTTCCTGTCTTGCTGAGGTCAAATCAAATTCTGCCTTGTTGAGTTTTTGTTGGGCGACCTTTACCGGCTTCAGTCTGAGATCGACGACTCTTTCGAAGCCAAACGTCCAATTCTCGACAGCTAGGTAGCCCAGAGCGGCAATGCCGGACAGCGCAATAATTTTCATAATTGAACGCTTGTTATAGACGACAGAAGCGAGAGGGACCCGCCCGAGCTCGGCCATTGCGAGCGCTGCCATGGGAATGGCGGGCAGATAGCCCAGCAGGGTATCCGGAAGCTTCTCTCCGAAAGTGGTATAGACAGAATTGGCCGCGCCGCCAGTAACTCCAACAATCTCCATCGCCCACGCGAAAACGATTAAGGATTTCATATTGCTCATCTTTTTGTGTCCCCCTGCTGTAATAATTTCGACTTTGCGGGCCGAGACGCTCTTGATGGTCCGAGGTCGGTACTTCAAAATCGCATTCAGAGATCGAACTTGAGCCCGTCAACCGGAGGACGGCGAAAGCCGGCTAAATCCGGCAACTTTTCGGTAAGAAAAATTTTTGGAGCAGCGTGCCGGATTTGCCTGGTTCGAGCCGTGATACCCCAGAGGAGTCTGCTTCACCGAAGAATTTCGGTGATCTAAATGAAGCACGCGCGGAGCACAGACTACGTGTCTTAAATTCCTTACCCTTCCGGCATCAGCGATACCTGTTTCAAGAGGTTGCCGTACGATGCAGCCGCTATCTTCGAAAGAGTGGAGTCAGCAGTTCAGAAGTGAGCATGGAAGAAATGCTAAGCGAGGTCTGGAAAAAGCTTCTCTCAAGCATCTCTGTGCACGACGAAAGCGCTGCTCTAAAATTGGAGGGGTTGAGCATCAATCTCAATTCACCCGAGCTCGACGGACGTGTCATTTGGCTCATTGGAGAAATTGGAGGTTACGAGGCTCTGGCTCACCGCTACGAAGACATTCTTCGCCAAAGATACGGGCGCTTTACGCCCGACAGGGGCCGCCTAATAGTGCAGCCCGACGATGATGAGGATTTTGAATCAATTGGTGCGTCGGAACCACCGACTGAGCTGGATGAAGTGGCCCGTCTCGCTTGGTTTGGGCTGATCAAACTAGCAGAACAAAAATTTCCCAGAGCCGATGACGTCTCGGTGCTGCTTCAGCTACTCGACCAAGCTCCAGATTTGTTCGATGAAGCCGGGACTGGTCAATGGCCCATTAACGATATTGTACGAAGGCTGAGTAGCCTTTTCCCAAACGCGGGCTGGAACGTTGATAGGGTTGATAATGCGAAAAGAAAACTGATGAGATGGATCGGTCGCCTAAAACAAATGAACGGCCTAGATCAAACTGATTTTGAGGCGCTGCTAGCACTACCTTGGCAGATTTTTCAGTTTGAAGAGCCTATCAGGATTCCCGAATCGATTTTTCAGTGATTCATAGGGGGTCGGCTTGTGGAGGGCCGACCATGGGGAACGCGACGTCGGATTGGGAAGACGAGCTCGAG
>DATMPQ010000322.1:0-2760 GCA_035567015.1 Chthoniobacterales bacterium
CGGCTCAATTTTGGCTATCTCGAATCGGAAAACCGATTGCTCGAGCCGCGTATCTCTTCCGAAGAGAAGCTGGCCGCGGTCGATTGGAAGACCGCGATTACCCAGGCCGCGCTGCAACTGAGACAATTTAGCGGTGGGGAAATCGCCATTGTCGCGTCTGGACGCATGACCAATGAAGAACTTTGGTTGACCAGGCAAATTGCGAGATCACTCGGCGTTCGCTACATCGACATCGTGCCGCGCACCAGTCCTGGCGATGACATTTTGCTCAGCGAAGACCGCAATCCGAATGCAAACGGCGCGCGACTGATCCTCCAGTTGGATTCAGAGCCGGGCGCAAAACTCTCCGCGATTGCCGAAGCGGTACAATCGGGACAGGTAAAAGCGCTGATCGCGCTCGGCGAGAATCCAACCAAATTCGGAATTTCGGTCGAACAGCTTTCGAATCTGCCCGCGTTCATTGCCATGGACATTTTGTCAAACGCTGCGACCGAATACGCGACCGTCCTCCTTCCCTCTTCTGGTTTCGCGGAAAAACGCGGCTCCATGATCAATGGCAAGGGCCGCTTACAGCGATTGAATCGCGCAGTGCGCCCGCCCGGAACCTCTCGAGATGACTGGCAAATTCTGCGTGACCTGCTGCAAGGGCTCGGCGGCAGCAACGGAATTTATTCGATCGAAGATGTTTTTCGGGAAATGAGTGACGCCGTTCCGGAATTCGCGGGATTGAGTCTGAGCAAAATCGGCGACCTCGGCGTGCAAATCATGCAAGCAAACGAATCCCCTGCTCCACCTGTCGATTCCGCGGCGGAAAACATCGAAAAAGCAGAATCGGAACGGCCGCCAGGGCGTTAGCTCTTTCACGCAACCTGTAGCCTCAGTGCTTTAGTGTGCGCTGTCCTCAGCGCATTTGATATGGACGTGGTGACACCGCGTGTGTTATCCGCCGAAGACAGCGGACGCTACAGAGCAGCGATTTTTTACGTTCGATCGATTCGCACGATCTCGCCGGCATATGACAGTCTTCGGCGCGACTGATGAGGCCAGCGCGCACCGGATTCTGAAACACGAAATCCCACTTGGCGGCGTAGCTCTCGTCGCTCCGCAACAGACGATCATGAAACCCCGTTGCCAGAAGGAAGAGAGCTTTTGGCCCGGCCGCTTTACAGGTTCGCGTCCCATTGAAAGCAGAACGCCATCAAGTTCGCGTTTCAGTCCCTTGATCCACGTACTCAAGGTCGTCACGCATCCAATTCCGAAGCAGACGAACAAGGGAATGTGATCGGGCATAAGAATGTATCGCCCGACACCGATACGAAAATCAGCAGCGCGGCGGCAATGTTCGACGAAAACTTCGTGTACTTCGGGGTTGCGAGCAGACCTGCGCGAGTTTGGGTATTAAAGGTTACGAAATAGACCGGCGCACCGCACCGCTGGAAGATCAAATCCAATCGTGGCGGCTTATCTTTGAATATCCGCTGCACAATGGATGTTGTAGCGTGCGCTGTCCTCAGGGCGCAAGCTCCTGCATGCGCGGTCCTCAAAATCCGCTGAAGACAGCGGACGCTACAGCGTGTTTCGGTCGTTGAATGCTTACGGTCCCACCGAAATCCTGGAGAAGATCGGGCGTTGTAAAGCTGCGCCTCTTACAACACACTAGAGCTGCAAGATCGACATGAATTTTGTTTTTATCACCACGTCGCTCCTGAAAATCATCGGGATGATCTTCATCGTGATTTTGCCGATGGTTTCCTACGCTGTTTACGCAGAACGCCGCGTTAGCGCGCTGATTCAAGACCGGCTCGGACCAAACCGTGTCGGGCCCGCGGGTCTTTTCCAACCGATTGCCGACGCCGCCAAATTCTTGTTCAAGGAAGATTTCACCCCCGGCCACGTGAACAAATTCTATTACTGGCTGGCCCCCTGTCTGGCCATGGTGCCCGCGATCACCACCATCGCGGTGGTGCCGTTCGGAAGCATGCTACTCGGGGTGCCCATGGTGATCGCGGACATCAACGTCGGTATCTTGTATGTGTTCGCCATCGCGTCGTTAGGCGTTTACGGCATCGTGTTGGCGGGTTGGGCCTCGAATTCGAAATATCCCTTCCTCGGCGGTGTGCGCTCGAGCTCGCAAATGATTTCCTACGAGCTTTCGCTTGGCCTGGCTGTCATCCCGGTTTTTCTGCTGGTCGGAAATTTGCGCCTAACGAATGTCGTTCGCTATCAAATCGAAAACGGCTGGATGATCGCGCCATTCATTGGCGACTGGGCAAACCTCGGCAAATGGCTGCTCGCGATCCCAATGATCATTTCATTTTCTGTTTTCACCATCGCGATCTTCGCCGAGACCAATCGGGTCCCGTTTGATTTGCCCGAAGCCGAGCAGGAACTGGCTGGCGGTTATCACACGGAATATTCTTCGATGAAGTTCGCGCTCTTCTTCCTCGGCGAGTACGCCGCCATGATCACTGGCTCGGCCATCATCGTCACATTATTTCTCGGCGGCTGGCACCTTCCGCTGCCCTCTTGGCACCGCGGCTTTCACTGGCTAGTTGTCGATGGAACAGCGCCGGGTTGGCGAGGTGTGGCCGGTGGTCTGTTTAACATCGCGACGTTTTTCGCGAAAGTCGCCGCGCTTCTTTTCGTGTTCATGTGGGTGCGCTGGACCCTGCCTCGCTTCCGTTACGACCAGCTCATGCGGCTCGGCTGGCTCTTCTTTTTTGAGATCGCCCTCGTAAACATCTTCATCGTTGCGGGCAT
>DATMPQ010000323.1:0-9107 GCA_035567015.1 Chthoniobacterales bacterium
GGAGATGTCGCCCGACTCTCCTGATCGAGGAGCGACGGCCGCAGAAGAAACCGATCTGCGCAAATTTTTGTCGGGAGCGATTCCCGCGCTGGCAGACGAGCCAATTGTTCAAACCCGCGTCTGCATATACTGCGACACACACGACGGACATTTTTGGATCGCGCCCGATCCGGAAAGGCCGGGGTTAGTCATCGCGACCGGCGACTGCGGCCACGGATTCAAATTCGCGCCGGTGCTGGGCGAAATCATTGCCGATGCGGTCGAAAACAAACCGAATCCAATATTGCAAAAATTCCGTTGGCGGCCCGAAGTGCGGGCGGGCGGGCAAAAAGAAGCTGCGCGGTTTCGAGGAAATTTGTAGCGGTCGCCGCCCGGGAACGGGGTGATTAGGAAATCGCCTTTCCTTCCGCGGTTTCTCTTTTCGGTTGGCGCTTCAGTAATGTGATCTGTTTGATGCGGGCGGAATCGGACGGGCTCCAGGTCGCGACATCCGGATCGTCTTTGAATGCGTTGTGCACGATGCGCCGTTCATAGGAGTTCATCGGCTCGAGCTGGAGGGAACGACCGGTGATGCGAACGCGTTCCGCCAGTTCGCGGACGCGCTGGACGATGCGGTCTTCGCGCATAGAGCGGTAAAGTTCGCAATCGACAATCACTTTTGCCGCGTCCTTGTCTTTTGTCTGCAACAGCCGATTTAAGAGAAACTGAATGGCCTCGAGCGTTTCGCCGTCGCGTCCGATCAAACGCCGGCTTTCTTCGGTGTAAATTTGCAGCGTCAAATTGCCGCCTTCACTCCGAGTTTCCTCGATTTGCACGACGAAACCGAGATAGCCGAGCATGGTGTCGAGCAATTCTTTCGCAGTCATCGTCGGTTCTTACGTGCTCGTTTTGCGGTGGACGCAACTTTTTCAAGCGCAGGCATCGGTTGGTTTTTGTTCTGATAAAATTGCAAGATACTGAAAAGATTCTGGGTCGTGTAATACAATGCCAGAGCTGCCGCAAAATTGTAGCAGATAAATAAGAAGATGAGGGGCGTGAACATCATCACCCGGCGCTGGGTGGCATCGCCGGTCTTTGGCGTCATCTGCATGAGCCAGATTTGCGTCGCGGCCATGCAGAGCGGGATAATGTTGACCGGCCAACCGAGCAACGGCAGGTGCCCGATCGTGTCGGGTTGGGAAAGATCGCGCACCCAGAGGAATTTTGCGTTTCGCAATTCCACCGCTTGACCGAGCATTTTGAAGAGACCGAAAAATATCGGGATTTGAATCACCATCGGCAGGCAGCCTCCGACGGGATTGATTCCGTACTCCTTGTACATCTTCATCACTTCCTGATTCATCCGCGTCGGATCGTCTTTGTATTTTTCGCGTAGCTCTTGCATTTTTGGCGAAAGCGCGCCCATCTGCCGCATGGAACGGTTCGCTTTGTTTTGCAGCGGCCAGAGCACAAGCTTGATGATGGTGGTGAGAGCGAGAATGGCGGCGGCATAATTTCCCAAGACGCCGTGCAACGAGTTCATGAAGTTCAAAAGAAACTGACAGACCAGCTTGAACATCCCGAAGTCCATGATCTCGGCTTCGTTGTGCTCGAGTTGCGCCAGACGATGATAGAGCTTCGGCCCGGTGTACACCTCAAAGCGCGCGTGGTAAGTTTGTCCGGGTTGCAATTGAAAGCCGGGCATGCCCAGCGCGCCTTCGATCCCGAAGGCTTTTTGTTCCGGCCAGCGCACGATGTCGAAACGGCGGCCCCACGCGGTGGTCGCCTTGGCGGTGAGAGGGACGAGCAGGGTCGTGAAAAATTGATTACTCACCGCAATCCATTCTGCGCCCGGAACATTTCCCAGGTAAAAAGGTTGCGCAGCACGTTGACCCAAGCCGAAAATTCCGCCGCCGCCGCCGAACCAGCCGACGTCGATCCCCTTTGCCTTTCCATCGATGCACCAAACCAGTCGAGTATAAGATGGATAATCCTTCGGGTGAATCGGAGCAGCGGAGCCAAGCGCAACAAAATAACCATTGTTCACGTAAGGATTTGGGCCAGCATTCTGAAGATCGACATCCATCTCGGCGACAAAGTTATCTTTTGTTTCCGCGGATTTCGGGAAGAAGAACTTCTTCCGAATCGTAACTTGCTCGGGCGTCGTTCGCTCGAACTGCACGGTGGCATTCGACTCATGCGAAGCGGTGAATTCGGGAAGAGAGGGCGCCGAAGGCTGCTCAATGATCGCGCCGATCGGCGCGCACTCTGCCGAATTCAAGACCACGCGTTCGCCTTTTTCTGCGACATGATTGAGCAAGATAGCTTCTTTGATTCCGCCGCCTCGATTCGTTAGGCGTAGTTCAACGTCCGAATTACGCAGCGTTTCAACTTGCTCAGGGAAGCTCGGGATTGCTTCCCCGACTTTCGGTGCGATGCCCGGTACGGCCGTCGCGAGCGGAGAGGCGGACGCGTTAGCGGCGGCCGTCGGCGTTGGAGAAAGTTGCGCCGGAGTGTTTGCAGGCGCCGGCTTCCGCTGCGTCTGCTTTGCCAGATAGACCTCCCACAGGACGAGTCCGATCACGCAAAGCGCAACGGCAATCCATGCGGTTCGATCCATAATTGGAGCCTGAGCGGCTATTCACAAACGCGATGCCCGCTCGAGTGAAATTCAGCGTCGCGCTTCCGCGGCGGAACCGGGTCGCGGCCGCAACCGCCCCAGGGTTGGCAACGCGCCAGTCGCTTCAATCCCAACCAGCTTCCGCGAGACAAACCATGCGCTTCCGCCGCTTCCAAAAAATATGCCGAACAGGTCGGTTCGAATCGACAACCGGAGCCGGGCCCGCCTATCAAGGAGAGGAGCGGCGAGAGCATGCATTGATAAATACGAATGAAAACACGGAGCAAGCGGAGCATCAGGGCGCTAGAATAGAAGCGCGCTTTCCCAGACGCAACCATTCATCTTCCAACGCGCGATAACTGGCGCGCGCGGCACCGGTCCGGGCGATGAGGACAATCCAAAAATCTTCTCGCAGATCATGCTGATGCTTGCGTACGACCTCGTGCAAGCGACGACGCACACGATTGCGCGCGACGGCGCCGCCGATTTTGCGCGACGTAACAAATCCAGCGCGAAACCGGCCGGCATTTTCTACCGCGAGCACCCCGAGCATTAGCAACTTCCCGCGTTGCACACAGCCGTTTTGCTTCACGCGCTCGAATTCCGATTCGCGCGTTAACCGCCGGGCTTTTGGGAATGAAAGCGAACGGCGCGCTGGCATGTCGATTGTTGATCTACCGGTTGCTCCAACAACTCGCCAAAGAGCGGCGACGTCAGTACAGCAGAAGTCTTCCCGCGAAAGCATTCGGGGGAAGACTTCTTACGAGAATGGGACCCGATAAACTTACGGAGCTGGCGATGTTGTCGCCGCGGGCGACTCGAGCGCGCTAGCGGTCGCCTCTGGACTGGTCGTCGCCTCCGGTACCGCCGTCGCTGCGGGACTCGCAGCCGGCGTGACGGTTTCAGTTTTTTGCTCACAGGCCGCGAGCAACGCGGCGCTTGCCAGGATGCAGATGTATTTGTTCATAGTAGTAATTAGGGCATATTGTGTTAAATCATCAATCGGAGCAAGGACGCTTTTTGGCCTTGGGATTTCGCTATTAAAAACAATCCGGCGATGGCCGCAATCTAAAGCGGCGGTTCGTATTTTAAGCCATGCGCCTCTGCCACCGCCCGGCAGGTTAGTTTTCCGTCGCGCGTGTTGATTCCGCCAATCAGTGCCGGTTGTTTCTTGCATGCGCCTTCGAGGCCGAGATCGGCAAGCAGCTCAACATAACGATAAGTGATGTTGGTGAGCGCCTGCGTGGCCGTGCGCGCATAAGCGGCCGGCATGTTCGCCACGCAGTAGTGCGTAACGCTTTCCCCGACATAAACTGGATCGAGGTGCGTGGTTGGCCGCGACGTTTCCGCGCAGCCGCCTTGATCAATGGAAATATCGACGAGCACGCTGCCGGGTTTCATTTTTTTCAACATCGCGCGCGTGATCAATTTCGGGGCCTTTGCTCCCGGTAGGAGCACGGCTCCGATTAGAAGGTCGGTAGCAGGCATCAGCTCGTGCAGGTTCGCTTCGTTTGAATAAAGCGTGCGTGTACTTCCCATCGTAAGGTCGAGAAATCGCATTCGCTCGACATCGACGTCGAGAATCGTCACGTCCGCGCCCAGACCGGTCGCCATGCGAGCGGCATTAATTCCAGAAGTTCCGCCGCCGAGTACCACTACTTGCCCCGGCAAAACGCCGGGCACGCCGCCAAGCAGCACGCCGCTGCCGCCATTGTGTTTTGCAAGAAAATACGCACCCATCACCACCGACATGCGACCAGCGATCTCGCTCATTGGTTCGAGCAGCGGCAAACGGTTCTCGATCTGGATCGTCTCGTAGGCGACGCCGGTTACACGCGATTTCAGCAACGCTTCGGTGAGCGCTTTGCTGGCGGCAAGATGCAAATAGGTGAAAAGAATCTGGCCCTGCCGCAGAAATGGAAACTCAACCGGGAGCGGCTCCTTTACTTTCACGATCAGTTCGGCGCGCGCAAAAAGCTCCGTTGTTGCGTCGACTATCTTCGCGCCGGCCTTAATGTATTCCTCGTCCGAGTAACCGGAGCCGAGGCCGGCGTTTTTTTCCACGAGCACGGAATGTCCCCGGCGAGTGAGTTGATTCGCAGCCGAAGGCAGCAGTGCGACGCGCTGTTCCTGCTCTTTAATCTCCTTCGGGACGCCGATGACCATTTCTTAAGAAGTGATTAGTGATAAGTAAAGACTGATGGGCGCGGCAAGCTCTTTACTAATCACTTATGACCGACCACCAATCACTAATTTAGTGACGGATCATCCGGCGCCGCCGCCAGCATCTTATACCAAGGTCCGAGGCCGTGCATGATGTCGAACCAAAGTTTCGGCAAACGTTCGGGTTTGAGCACGGAGCGGCTGGGCTTTTGTAGCAGCCAGGCTTTCTGTTCCATCTCGGCCTCGAGCTGTCCCGCCTCCCAGCCCGCGTACCCCACAAACGCGCAGATCGAGGTAGGATTCTGGCCGGCCCGCTCGCTCGCCTCCTCTAAGCCGACATTGTGATTGAGCTTGAGCCCTTCGCCCTTGTGCCATTCGAATGCCGCAAACATCAGTTGATCTTTCCCGACCGGTCCGCCGAGAAAAACAGGTACGCCGGCAAGACCTTCAGGTGGCGCCTCGCCCACCAGATCGGCCACCAGTTTGTCGAGCGGGCGATTAATGATTACACCTAGCGCGCCGTCGTTTGGATCGTGCGCTGAAATGAAAAGCACCGTGCGCCGAAAATTCGGATCGAGCATGTTGGGATGAGCGACGAGCAATGAACCGGTGAGACTCCGCGGCCTTTCGCCGCCCAGATTACGCATGCAAAACTAGAATGCTCGAAGCGAGTTTACGCAAGCTTTAGGTTGCGGTTCATTCCTTCCTGTCGCTTAGCGGCAAGCGCAAAAAATCGGCAACTTCTTTGCGAACTCTGCTCCGCGTCGCATAAGTCATGCAAAATTTTGTTGCGACGACACGTAAGCTCGATTACTAGCAACGCAGTTTTCCAAGAATGTTCTGGGGGGAACAGCCGCCCTTCACGCCCATCGGGCGTGGGGGGCGGTACTTTTTTGATGACGAAATCCGAATGACGAAACGGGGTTTTTGTCGCCATTCGTCATTTGTCATTCGTCATTAATTCGGCATTCGTCATTCGTGCCTCATCATTCCATGTCGAACTCGGCACGAGTCTCCTGGCCCACGGCGTTGACGCTGGTCGTGCTTATCGTCTCCGCGGCCGCGGTGCTCATCTTCTTGCGTGTCGAGAGCTGGCCTGCGCGAACGGCTGCGCAAAGCACCGCCGGGCTGGAGAAATTGGGCCGGGACGTGCGCGCGGCTTTCATCGACATCGCGCATTTGCAACCGCGCATCACGATCAACAATCGCGTTTATGTGGAAGAAACCACGCCCACGAGCGAACTCGTTATTCTTTCCCGCCGAATCGAAGTCGAACACGAGTTGTTGCATACCTGGGCGGGAAGCTCGAAGCGCGTAAAGCTGCACGGCACGTTCGCGGTCAAAGCCGGTTTCGATTTGCGCCATGCCCTGGCCGTCGATGTCCGGCCGAATGAAATTGTCGTCCAGCTTCCGCACGCTCAGCTTCTCGGCGTTGAACAGGATGCGGTGGACGTCCTCGCGTTTGAAAATGGTTTTTGGAATCGGATCTCCGCAAACGATCTGGAAAGCGAATTATCGATCTTGCCCCGACTGGCGCGCCAGAAAGCGGCAGAAAGCAATTTGCCGGCGGAAGCCGAACGCGCGTTGCAGCAACAACTCAACCAGCGCATTCACACGCCCCAACCGCTCCGACTGGTTTTCACAGGCGCCCCGAAGTTGTAGTCACGGCTCTGTGGGCCGTTTAAGCGCGGGCAAGATTTGGAGTGCGGCGACACGTCGCCGCTTTCTTTTGCGAGGTGACATGTCACCTCGTTCCAAAGCGCGGACATATCCGCGCACTCCAAAGGCTACGCGCCGTTCCCCAACGCGCCACAGGCGCGTGGCTACAGTTCTTCGTCGCGGGCCCAAGCGTGAATGGTGATCCATGACCGGGGAATGGTAGTTGATCGCCAGTCACTATTCACTGATGACTATTCACCCCTCCGCTAACCGATGTCGTTCAAGAATCGACTCTTACTGGCCGGCCTGCTCATTCTTTTCATGAGCCTCCTCGCGATTTGGTTCGCGCCATTTGCTGTTTCTCGTAGCCTTCGCCTTTGGATTTGGTGGAAAGCGCGGGACCAAAAACTCACCGTCAAGATCGACCAGATCGACGCGCCGTTTTCGCGCCCGGTGGTGGTGCGCGGATTCCGCATGACCAGCGCGCCCGACGCTGCATTTCAGATCGACGTCAGCGCTGCGCAGGCAACCTTGAATTTGAATCTCAAAGCTATTTTAATGCACATGGACGGGCGGGCGATCCGAACCCTTTCAGTTGAAGGATTGCACGCCGAGCTGCGCCGCAACAACGCAACGGGGGCAACGCTAACGGAGAGCGGCTGGGCGACGTTGCAAAAATTGCTCCCGGACAGCCTCAATCTCGGGCCGTTCTATTTGCGCGTCGAAGATGGGCCCACTGTGATTTTGTTGCGCAGTGTCTCACTTTCCGCCAGCCAAATCGAAGCCGGCCGCTTCAGCGCGGACGAAGTCACTATTGCATCGCCGTGGTTTCGCCAAACTTTCTCGCAACTGCGCGGCGCAACCAACTGGCAGGATACCCGCTTGACCCTCGGCGGCCTCACCTTGACGCGCGGCTTCGACGTTCCATCGCTCACCGCAGACTTCTCGCATCTCGGCAGCCAACGCGTCGGACTCGAGTTCGATGCCGACGTGTTCGGTGGAAAAATTCGCGCGAGCATTTCAAATGAGTGGCGCTCTCGTCGCTCAAATTGGAACGTGGTGGGATCGGCGACCGACATTTCTCTCGCGCAAACGTCGGAATCGCTTGGATTCACGGATCGCGTGGGCGGCTTGGTCCGTGCTTGCAAGTTCACTTTTCGGGGCAACCCGGGCAACCCTATGCGCGCGACGGCGTGGCTGTGGACGGAGTTGACCGGCCTCACCTGGCGTGAGCGCGCCGCCGACGTGATTATGCTGGGCGCCGCGCTCTATAATCGACAAATCGAACTTCAACAGCTCTACGTGAAGCAAAATACAAATCAGTTCACGTTGAGCGGCGAGGCGTCTTTTCCGGCCAGCTTCTCGGATTGGCTCCGGCCGGATTTTCGCGGCGACGTTTCTGCGTCCATCAGTAATCTCGGTGATTTTGCCAGTTTGTTTGGCGCCAACCCTGGCGACTTCGCGGGAAAAATTGCCATCGACGGAACCATGAATGCACGCGATCGCAAGATTGGCGGGCATCTCACGGTAAACGGCGCAGCACTCAAGCTTTTCAAAACGTCGATCGACGCGTTGAGCGCGAAGCTGAATTTGAAAGCGACGGAGATTGAGGTCGAGCGATTGGAATTGGAGCGCCAGACCGATTTCGTCCGCGCGCAAGGCAAGGTGGATACCGTGACCGATCATCATTATGCTGGCACATTTTCCGCCGCCCTCGCCAATATCGCGGATTACGCGCAGGCCCTGCCCGCTTCATGGCGCGACGCCCTGCGTGAAGGAGCCATCACACTCGATTGGTCAGGCAACGGCAATGCCAACTCACATTCCGGCGCCTTCCACATCAATGGCCGCGGGATTCGCCTCACTCAGCCTAACGAGTTAGCGCCATTCGATGCCCAACTCGACGGCGCCTATTCGCCGGGCAATCTTTTTTTCCGCCAATTACATCTCACAAATGAGCATGCGTCTCTCACTGGATTTGCCACCGTCGCGTCCAAGTATGTGCAACTGCAAGCGCTCGCGTTCGACTTAAACGGCAAGCCAACGTTACGCGGCAATTTTTTCCTTCCGCTTTCGCTCTCGAAAATCTCCCAGGGAAGCAGCCTCCTCGACGCGCTTGATGCCGACCAAAAGGCCGATCTCGATCTTGCCGTCGAGCCGACCGATCTCGCGGACCTGTCCGTCGCGCTTACCGAACACGTGACCATGAGCGGCACTTTCGCCGCGCGATTGTCGATCTTCGGCGGTCTCGATGCATTGCAAGGCTGGTCCGAGATGCATTTGCGCGATTTTGCCGTGGCGAACGATCCGGCGCGTCTCTCCAGCGACGCGCAGACGCGATTCGTTTCCGGAATGATGACGACAAAGGCCGGGGTTTTTTTTCGCAGCAGCGATCCAGTCTCGCTCGATCTCAGCTCGCAAGTTTATCTCGGCCAGGAACGAAGTCGCGCGGCGCTCGAACCGATCTCAGCAAACATCGATCTTCCGGCGATCCTTCTCGTCCAACTGCCGCGCTACTTGTCACACGATTTGTTTCGCGATGGAATCTTGAGCGGTAAGCTGTTGATCTCTGAGACGCTTCGTCACCCCAAGGTCTCGGGCGATTTGCAACTCATAAACGGAAAATTGATCGGTCCGCCGCTGCCTGCGACCGCGGCTTCCGCCCGGCTCGTTTTTAACGGCAAGA
>DATMPQ010000324.1:0-4338 GCA_035567015.1 Chthoniobacterales bacterium
TACAGGCCGCCCCAACCCGAGTGGTACCTCGGATAAATATCAGTGCGGCCGAAGCGCAGCGCATCTTGGGCTCGCATGTCATGATAACCCCGGAAGGCTCGGGTATAGTGGTCGGGTTGGGCTTGCGCAAACGCGGGACCAGCGAGGACAATCGATAGTGCGGCTGCAATAGCAATCCTGAAAGTCGTCATGGGACTCCTCCATTGTGAGAAGCACGTAGTGTCCTGGAAGCGGAACACGAAGGGCACCATTCCCAAAAAGCACGAATTAAAAAAACATTTAGGCGGAAAGTCCGCGACTTCACGATTCATGGCACAGTCGCCGCGCTCTCCCGTCTATTCATTCAAAAGTTTCTGGGGACATTAGCTTGCCGAGGGGCCTCCCTCGTGCTGAACCGACGGGTCGAAGCGATCAAACACTCGCGGGGTGGCATTGATCGGCCCGTCCACCTGATTGTAGGTTCCTCGATATTCCGGAAGATAACGACCGAAGTGGGCCTTGCTCCGGTGGTGATGCTCAGGCGCCGCTGCCAATTGAACCGCCCAACCTGAGATCAGCAGCGCGCCGAGGAGGGTAAGAGCTGTTCTTTGCAAGGTCGTCTCCGTTGCTTGAAAATTGGATAGGTATCGCGTCTTGATGCGACCAAAACCCACATCAATTCAGTTCAAGGTAACATGTGCGCTCGCGAGGGAATGTCACCCGTCTCACGAAGTCTTGACGGCCATTTATGGCGGACTGGGCTTCGTGCTTGTGGGAGAACTCGGAGGAAGCGGAAGTCAGCCTCAACCCGAGTCGAAGCGGAAATCAAGCTGCATCAAGGTTAGGCACACATGCGGCGGAACCGGAGCAGTGCCGGGCCGGCAGTCGCACGAGAAGGCCGTTCGGCGTAGCGCCCGGACGGCTTTTTTGTTCCGCCCGATAGGCCACACTCTTCACACAGAAGTTAATGGCGGCGGGGGATTGCGAACCCACATCAGAACCGTGCCGGTCGCTTCAGCCCCCGTCCGGCACTTTCTCGATGCGGCCCCAGCTTGCCCCCGAGCTGGGGCCGTATGCTTCTCCTTATCGGAACGACTCGGCCACCCGATCCATCGCCAGATGCTTGCGGTTCTTGACCTTGATCCAGTACTTTTGCCGGCCGCCGCGAAATCTTCAATGGACATCGCAGCCACGGGCTGGGCGTCGCGATACACACGATACCCTTTCGTGGAGCAACGAAAAGAGCCTGAAACGTAGGCTGTTTACGCTCTCCAAGAGCCGCAATGGAGGCAATGGAGCTCCACGGCATTTGCAATGAAGGAGCGATCATGCGTGCACGTTTCACTTTGACCCTCGGAGTTTTCCTGGTCGGCGGCGTCGCCGCAACCATGCTCGCAACTCCAGCTATGGCCCGCGAGAGCCATGTAAGCTCGCCGCACCTGTCAAAAACCGCCGACGCCAGTACCGCGAGCGAAGGCCGTTATATTGGCGAAGGTGACCGTTTTCGCGGGTACGAGAGCCACGATGTGTGGGGCCACTTGGGCACCTACTACGGACCTATGGTTTCCGTTCCATGATTTGAATTGGGACGCGGCTGGGCAGGAGCCTGTTGTTGGCACCTAGCTGCGCCGGACGTGCGTGCGACGGCACGTCCGCAGTGGCCGGAATAGGCGGGCTTGGCTCAATCCGCCGTAATCGGCTTCGTTGTTGCCAAAACGCTGAATGCCGATTTTGCGCTCACTAGTCCGCCAATGAAGCACGCCAATGAAGCGGCCACAGCTATAATTCCGATCCAGCGGGAAATTTCGCCTAAGAGCCGGTGACGTTTGGATGAATCGGTGTCTCTAAGGAAAGGCTCTTCGTACTCGCGTTTCTGCCTGTTAGCGGATCCTGCGATCATGAGATTTGTGAAATATGCCATCGCGGAGGCTATTGCTCCGCAAAGGACCCCACCTCCAAACCAAAGCAGTGGCGCGGTAATCTGGGAAATTTGGGTTGGCGAGAGTAAATCTCTTGACGCGATCGTACCTATAAACGCCAGCATTGCGACGGCGCTGCCACCGTTTATCAGGATAACGGCTTTAATTGCCTCCTCCGCGGCCTTTATCGCGGCTTCATTTGTTTTCGCCCCGAACTCCGACATTAAGTCGTGAGCTCTTTCAGCGGCCCGAACGCGCAGCCCTAATTGCTCCTTTGGATCGAGAATCATTCTGTCCCCATGATTAGGTTCATTTGCTTCAGCCCGATCTCGACCATGCGGCCGATAAGGATAGACCTGGCGCGTTCCGGTTAATCCAATCAGACGCAAGCCCGTAAGTCGGAAAAGTCCTACCGGAGTACAATCATAGAACAAACCGACCTATGTGAATTTGCGATGATACATGCGGCTGACAAACCAGCCGATCGCAAAACCATATAAAACCGCGAGGCCAGTATTGTGGGTCATCCAATCCGGCACGAACATGGCGCTAATGCACAGGGCCAAGACGATGATGCAATCTCGCAGGTCTGCTGCCATAGCTAATTTAAATTTCGTTTCGCGTGGCCTTTGCTTCATCTTTCATTACTTCTTCGCCTTCAGTGCTGGATGACGGCATACCAAATGATCACGGCCAAGCCGACAATGCCCCAGAATGCCCAAGACTGAAGGCTATCTTTTCTTCGTTGCTTCTTCTCCCATTCCCGGTCTCGTAAAGTCTCCGCCCTGACTTCCTCGTTGCCCAAGTCGATAAGCAAGTGGTCTCGCACTGCTTGGAGTTGTTTCCCAAGTCGATCAAGGCGCCAAATGATGAACACCAAACCGATCAGGACGTAAGGCATCAAATCGTGGCCGCTCATTTCTTCACCTTCAGCCCGAGCTCTGCGAGGCGGTTGTCAGCAGCCTCTGGTTCTTCCGCCGATACGCCATCCAATGATGGCCGCGCTACCCGATATCATCTTTGGGATCGCTTAGACGACTCTAGGGCAGTCCCCATTTCCGCTCGATGCGGCCAATTTCTTCAATGATCACCGTGCTCGGGAAGCTGCCGTCAGAAGCGACTAGGACTTGTTGTGCTTCTAGTCTCTCTACCAGATCGGGCTTGAGATGCTGCCGAAGGCTTGCATAGGATTTATGGCGCATAAAGGGATATTTCGCCTTGGGCCCGCCCAATGAAATGGGCTCGTCGAGCAGCGGGACCAAGTTTTCTCGCCAATCCGCGATCAAGTCTCGCCGCGCGGCACGGCGATCCAGCCACCACTTCACCAAACCCGCTATCGAGGCGCTGCCGAGGATCGCAGGCAGTACGTATTTCATCAAAGCTTCAGCCAAAGATGGTTCGGCCATGTCGTATTTCCCTCGAGGGAGCCATCTACTTTTTAGCCTTCAGCCCGATCGAGACCAGGCGGGCAATCGCGTCAGATCCGGGACGGATCGGCCATTGTCGCCGGAAGATCTGCACCTCGCTCATAGACGAGCTTCCATACCTCGCGGGCTACCTTGTCATTCACGTCTGCGATCTTACGGCCGACCGCCTCGGTGAAATCGCTTCCATGTGGCGGCCAGTCACGAATGAGGCGGTAGCCTTGAAGCGGCGTATGCGTTGGCGTTGCCATCGCACTGGATAGCCTGCGGCAAATGTTTGCAGCTAGGGCGTTCGCGTCTGCCGGCAATAGCTTCTTCTCGTCACGCATAATCTGCGCGATCATCCGCTCAGCCTTGCCGGAATCGATGTGGATATCTGCCATAGGAATCCTCCGCCGCTAGGATGGCCGCAACCTGAGGGCGCGCGCAAGCCGATTTCCCCAGCCTGGGGAATTGTTTTTAACCCCGGCGCTGATCGACTAGGGAGGGGTATGGTGAACGGGAGATTGAACGGCTCACACGGAAAGGCTGAGGACAGGTAACCGCAGATTAGAGCTTTAGGCCCATCCTAGTCCTGACCCCTCCTTGGTCACGAACAACAGGCCGTCGCTGATCTCAACCCAGCGGCGGCTTTTCTATTTCGATCCCGCGACCGCTTTATTCGCGACTTCGGCGAAACAGCCGCAGTCGCTCAATGCGGCCGCACAGTTTGCACCGATATTGGATGAGGTCATTGCCCCCATCATCCGGATCGATCCTCTCGAGTTTCATTGTTTGGTCACAGACAATACAATTCATCAGATCTAGGAGTGGGCTTCTGTCGTCGTTCATCGACACGGAAAGCTCCTTCGCCGACTGACGGGCTGGCTTACTCCGTCATCTTGGCCTAACAGCTTGCCGTTTTTTCGATTGAGAAAATGCAGCCTTGTGCAGGCGGGGCAGATAATCCCCTCATATTCGTTTTCTCGCACGTCATCGTTTTGGTCCGACCAATGTTGAACCTTCATCGATGTCGT
>DATMPQ010000325.1:0-10614 GCA_035567015.1 Chthoniobacterales bacterium
CGCTCGATGCCGAGGAAATTCTTTTCCGGCATCCGCTCGGCCAGAGCACAGAGGAACGATCCATTACCGCAACCAAGATCGACCTGCAGCGGCGCGGCGCGGCCGAAGATTTTCGGCAGATCGAGGCGCGCGATGTACGACTCCGGGATCAATTCGACCACGGCAACAGATCGTCTGCACAACGAAGTGATTCAACTTCGCGGGCGGACGCGTTGTGCCTTAAAAACTGAGCGGTCTGATGTGCCCCCGCCGAACCCCAAAAAGAGCGAGACGACCGCGATCACGACGTGCAGCCAGGTGTCGGCCCTATGCCGATAGCGAGGTGAAGACATTGTGCGTCGCATTGAAGCGGAAGATCTTCAACAGCATTCCGTCGGAGGTAAGCTTGAAAATTACCTTCGGTTTTTCCTAGTTTTGCCGTTGTTCGCTGGAACGAAAAGACAGCCGCATTGTCTAAGATCGACAATCATGAAAAGAATTCTGGTCTTTACTCTGCTCTTCGCCGCCGCCGCGGCGCTTCTTGTCGATCTTGGTCGCGGCCAGAGTGCGCCCGCTCCCACAACCAAAACCGCAATTTTCGCCGGAGGCTGCTTTTGGTGCATTCAACCCGCATTCGATAAGGCGAATGGCGTGATCAAGACCATGGTCGGTTATTGTGGCGGAACGGAACCGAATCCCACTTACGAGCTCGTCACTTCGGAGAAGACCGGGTATCGCGAGTCGATCGAGATCACTTATGATCCGGCGAAAATCTCTTTCGACCAGCTACTGAACATTTATTGGCGGCAAATCGATCCGACCCAGGCGGACGGCCAATTCACCGACATCGGCCCGAGCTATCGCGCCGCGATTTTTTACGCCAGTGAGGAAGAAAAAAAAATCGCCGAGGCCTCTAAAGAAAAACTCGCGCGCTCAGGAAAATTAGACAAACCGATTGTGACCGAAATTCTGCCGTCGATGAAATTTTATCCGGCCGAGGAATATCATCAGAAGTATTACCGACAGAATCCCGAGCGCTTTGAAGCGTTCGAGAAAGGATCGGGCCGCGTTTCCTTCGAGAAAAAAGTCTGGGATAAATAGCCGAACTGCGGTCCCAAGAGTCGCAACCGCCTTGCCGGAAGAGCGTCAGTTAGTACTTAAACAGGTTGGCCTTGTTCGGCTCAACGAAGTCAGCCTGCGCGACCGAGAGCGGCTCGGCCATAACTCTGGAGAGTTCCTGGGCCAGAACGATCGCGATGGAGCGCGCATCGCGGGTGTAAACTGGGATTGGAAACGAACCGGCGTTGCGGTCGTAACCGTAAATGGTCCCGTCGGTTTCCCACACACAATAAGCATGGCCGGCCGGGTGATTGTTGTAGCGAACCAGGAGAATTTTTGCCCAAAAACCGCTTTCTAAACTGTGTTGTGTTTTGACTACTGCGAGATAATTGCAAGCGGAGATAACGCAGCCGTTGAGCACGACCAAGTCGTTCTTGCCGGGGGTGAGAAAGACCGGCTGTTGTGGGCGGGCGGCGAGCGTGAAACAAGCAAGTAGGAGAGCGCAGTGATAAACGATTTTGGTGAGCAAGCCGGAGTTCATAAAATGGAGAAACCGCGATAAACCTATAGCAATTATGACCTTTATAGCATCATCGCTATTCCCTTGGAAAGCTTTATTTCGGCGCCGATGCAAATTATTTTGGATCGCGGAACCGGCATTGATCCGTAGCTCGTGCAGCGCCGGGCATTTGCAGAAACAGTCCGTCTTTGCTTTTACAGTCCGCTCCAAAGGCAAGGGTGGAGGCGAGGGGAGTTGAACCCCTGTCCTCGTCGCTTTCGACGCAAACATCTACATGCTTATCCGGTGTCCAGGTTTTAAGGAGCCGGATGTTGCACCGGCACGCGGCCGACTCCCGAGCGTCCGCGAGGTTCGATTCATCGGTGAGCGCGGTCGCTCCGCCCACCGACCAGCCTGCTGTCCACGTTTCCGACGCTAGCAGGCGTCGCTCCGGAAACGTCGCGGTCAATTAAGCCGCGAGAGCTAGATCTTCGTGATTAGCGTTTATTTGTTTTGGTCCGGTTTTTTACGAGGCCAACGAACCGTCCTCGACATGCCGCCTGCGCTTCCAACCACGAGTCGAAGCCAGTGCGCCCCCTTTGTGCCCAAAATCTATCGTGTGGGCATAGCTTTCGCAACTCGACGTACGTTGCGCGAAGTTTTTCGTTCCTTTTGTGGTTACGATGGGTTCTATGAAGTGATGTGGAAGCTGATCGGCACAAGTCGAACTTCTGGGAACGGCAGCAGCGCGCGCGTTCTTGCTCGTCCTCGTCCGTGGCAGTCCTGGCTCATCTTGAGCGTGTGCCTTCTTCTCGTCGGTTGCGTGGGGTACATCGATTATCGGACCGGATATGAGCGCACGATGATTCTTTTTTATCTGCTGCCGATTTCTCTGGCCATCTGGTTCTTCGGCCTGATTGGCGGTTTGGCGATTGCAGTTTTGAGCGTGGCCACGACCGTGGTCTCGGACGTGGCGGCCGGAATTCCAGTAACCGGATTTTGGAATGGAGGGATGGTTTTTGGGTCGTACGCCGTGTTTGCGTTCGTATTGTCGAACTTACGAACACTCTTACGAGAACTCGATCAACGCGTTCGTGAACGCACGGCGGCGTTGCAGCACGAGGTCGCCGAGCGAGAGCGCCTCGATAAGGAGATCGCCGAGGTGGCACGTCGTGAGCGCCTCCGGCTGGGCCAGGATTTGCACGATAGCCTATGCCAGCACCTTACCGGCACTGCGCTTACGGCTCAAGTATTAAGAGAAAAGTTAGCGCAAAGATCCGCGCCGGAGGTGGTCGAGGCGGAAAAGGTTGTTCGTTATATCGAGCAGGGGATCGATCTTACCCGGAATCTCGCTCGCGGTTTCTTTTCTCCGGAATTAGAGGCGGAAGGGTTGATTGTCGCGCTGCACGGCCTGGCGGAAAATACCGCCGAACGGTTCAAGATCACGTGCGTCGTTGAAGGCACCGACGGCGTCAGCCTGCCCGTGCGCGACTCCGCGATGGCGACTCAACTGTATCGAATCGCGCAGGAGGCGGTCACAAACGCCGTTAAGCATGCTGCCGCGCAGCGAATCGACATTCGCCTCACCCGGGATGATCGCGAACTCACTCTCACCATTACCGATGATGGAATCGGATTCCCCCACCAGGCGCCGCAACCCGAAGGGCTCGGTCTTCGCTTGATGTCGCATGGTGCAGCTTTAATCGGAGCAAACTTCGACGTCCGACGAAATGGTCGGATCGGAACGATTGTGACGTGCAAGTTAAGCATTCCGAACGATGCTAATTAAACGGGGATTGTCGGCTTGACACAAGGTTTCGTAGTGCTAATCTCGGCCCATGTCCATTGCCGAATTATTGTTTGTCGCCGCAGGTATCTGCTTACTGCTCGCGCTTCTCGCAATTGTGCCGATGCTAACGACAAAAAGACGGTGGCTTGCGGCCATATTTGTAGTAATCGGGGTTGGCTGTTTTGCTGACGGTATTTATCAAAGGTCAACTCGTGATGAGGTCACCACTGAAAACATTGAGTCCAAAGTTAGAGAATGGCTTGATGCATTTAAGATGGGAACGCGGCTAGTCCCTGATAACAATGCATATTTCAATTTTGAGGTGTCACCTCCGGCAGGCGTTACTAGTCCGGGGATGAACGTGGCTCGGATGTACGACCACCCTCATTACCTAGAGTTCGTCGCGCGTCTTTCTGTTTCCGAGGATGACAAAGCCTTTTTCAGTAAGTTGTCGGAATCTCAGAAAATTGAGTTTGTGTTGGAGCTGAGGTCAGAATTAGCAAAGGCTAAGATACTAGCGATTGTCGATGCCAGTGCTGGTTCGTTGATTATAACAATTCTCCATCGTACTCCAATCACAATCGGCCTAACAGAGTCCGCGTTTTTGGAACAGGTCGAAGATGTATCATTTGCCCAGACGACTGCTAACGACACGATTGAATTAGGATTGATCAGGAGAGGAAAATTTATGCCGCAGCCTTCACCAACTCTGAATACGGGAGCTTCTCGGCCTTAACCAATTTCATGAGAGTATCCCTGAAAATGTGTTTATTCTTGCGGTTATTAAAGCGATGCTCCAATTCGTCCAGATAGGCGTCCAGATGCTTGATACTCACCCTATGATACGAACCAATGATGGAACGCTTGAGGAGGCTCCAGACGCTCTCTACGCTGTTGGTGTGAACATCGCCTACAATCCATTCCTCTTGCGAATGATTCACCCATTTATGGCGCGTGTCGGCACCATTAATTCCCCAATAGGCTGGCATTTCGTCCGTGTAGATCGCTTCCGTGTCCGGCGCGGTGTTGTCGTGGATGAATTTATGAAGTGTTGCCTTAGTCGCGTCAGGAATGACTTGCAGGCGAATCTTGCCTTGGCGCTGAACGGCTCCGATAACAATAGCCTTGTTCCCCTTGTAGCCGCGTCCCATCCCGCGAGACTTCCCGCCAACGTAGGTTTCGTCCACTTCCACAATTCCCCGCAAAAGCTCGCTGTTGATCTCACGCATGGCTGCACGGATACGGTGACAGAGATACCAAGCTGTCTCGTAAGAAACGTCGAGAGTGCGTTTCATTTGCAGCGCCGACATGCCTTTCTTGGATTCGGTCATGAGGTAGATCGCCAGAAACCATTTCGACAATGGAAGGTGGGTATCGTGAAAGATTGTGCCGCTGGTTGTCGAAAACTGATACCGGCAGCGGTTACAGTCGTATTGGTCGCGCTCAATTACTCGCGAAATGCTTTCCGAGCTGCAACGCGGACAAGTCACACCTTTAGGCCAGCGAAGCTCAGTCAGTCGCGCACGGCACTTTTCGTCATTGCCAAACTGCTCAATCAGTTTCGGCAGGTTCATTTCAGCTTTGAAGGATTTGGTTGGTTTTTTCATAAGTATGCCTAGGTCAAAAAAGAAAGCTCATCAGATGACGGACAAGGAATTGCTCCGCGATTTATTCCATCCAAAGCTCCTACATGCCGCCAAAAAGGAAGCGTTGAAGCATCGGAAGAGGTCGCGGAAATCAACTATCACTCGACCAAATTAGCACAATGGCAAACCTGTGTCAAGGAGATAATCCCCAATTAAACTGTCTTCTATGAGCTCACCACCTTCGGCCACCATTGCTCCCAAGCGTCGCATCTTCCTCGTCGATGATCATCCGCTTGTCCGTGAAGGACTGGCTAATCTGATCAATCAGCAGGATGACCTGATGGTGTGCGGCGAAGCGGAAGATGGGGCGGAAGCGATCGGCGGCATCGATGCGGCCCGACCGGATGTGGCACTCATCGACATTTCCCTAAAGAATGAGTCAGGATTGGAATTGGTTAAGAATCTCGAGGCTCGATTTCCCTTGGTCGCATTGATCGTGCTGTCGATGCACGATGAAGCATTGTACGCTGAGCGTTCCCTGCGCGCCGGCGCGCGCGGTTACGTCATGAAACGTGAAAGCACCAAAAGCGTGCTCACTGCTATCCGTAGGGTTGTGAAGGGCGATGTTTATGTGAGCGAGAGATTCGTCAGTGTTATGGCGCGCAGACTCGGGTCATCGCGGAGAGCGGCCGCGAATTCGCCGGTGGAACTACTCAGCGATCGTGAGCTCGAAGTTTTTCGCCTGCTCGGCCAAGGCCGTTCCACTTCGCAGATCGCGGAAGATTTGCATCTCAGCCTGAAGACAGTGCAAGCCTATTGCGCGCGCGCGAAAGAAAAATTCGGCGTCCACTCGCTAGGCGAATTGCTCCGGGCGGCCATTCGCTGGGAAGACGCGACTCACGTAAAATGAACACCTCGATCTTCACGCAGGTTGTCGAAACGATCGCGTAGGGTCGTTTCTCACAAAAACAACTTCTCGATCTTGATTTCCAAGAGTAATTACATGGTTGATGCGCCGAAATTTCAGCAGCCGTGCGCGCGAGCTTTCGGGCGGCGATGTGATCATCGTGTCGATCCCGAAAAGCGGACGCACTTGGGTTCGGACGTTTCTCTGCGCTTACTTTTGCCAACGCCGCGGTTATGGTTTCACGCTCGAGCCAGAGCGGTATGAAGATTCCGCGATCCCCCGAATCGTTTACTCCCACGATTTGTTCGAGCATAGGACCAAGGGGAATCTTTGGGACAGGCTTCGCAGCAAATACCTGATCCCGGCGAAAGAACTACGCCGCGCAAAAATCATTCTGCTTGCGCGAGATCCGCGTGACACCTTCGTCTCGCTCTATTTGCAAATGACCAGGCGCGACCCGGGCACGCGGGAAAAGTTCAAACAAAAAACTGTGAGCGACCTGCTGCGCGACGAGAGATTTGGAATTCACGCCATCGTTGGAACGATGAATGACTGGATGGATGAATTTTCACATCGGCCCGACTTCACCCTCATCCGATATGAGTCGCTCCACGCGTCCCCCGCCGAGCAATTTTGCAACCTGCTCGCGACAGTCGGCGAAAAAAAACTCGACATGCCGCTCTTTCAAGCCGCGCTCGACTTTTCCGAGTTCGACAACATGAAGAAGCTGGAGGCAGCTGGCGCGTTCGATTCGAAAATCCTGCGCGCAGGCGACGTGCGCGATCCCGAGTCATTCAAAGTGCGGCGCGGCAAGATCGGCGGCTACGAGGATTACCTTTCGGCCGAAGATCGGCTATATGCGACTGATGCGTTGACCAGGCTCGATCCTCGTTTCGGTTACGAGCCGCACGCGAGTGTATCGGGGTGACTCCGACGCTCTCCTTCCACTTATCACTTATTACTTTTAGGTGCGCCCGGTTCCCCAGCGCCGGTGGAGAAAACGTTCCCACGGCGAGAAAAGAGTCTTGTCGGCGAGCAAACCGATGAAAATGATCACCAGCATGATGCCGATAACTTGATCCATGGCGTTGAGTTCGCGGCCATAATGCAAGAGATGGCCGAGACCGAACCCGGTTAGAATGGTCACGTAGATTTCCGCAGCCATGAGCGAGCGCCAGGCAAAAGCCCATCCTTGTTTCATGCCGCTGACGAGGAACGGCAACGATGCCGGCAAGATCACGTAGATCCATTTATGCAATGGCTTCGATCCCATCGTGCGGGCGGCGCGTGCATAAATAGGCGGGATCGTACGCACGCCCGTATCGGTCGCAATCACGACCGACCAGACTGTTCCCATGATCACGACGAACAACATCGCGCCTTCGGTTTGTCCGAACCAAAGCAGCGCCAGGGGCACCCAACAGACGCTCGGCAGCGTCTGTAACCCCAACGCCATGACGCCGATGGTGTCTTCAACGAATTTCGATGACGCCGTAAGCAGGCCGAGTGGCAATCCGATCGCCAAACCGATGGCATAACCGATCAAGAGCCGGCGCAGTGTCACCCCAGTCGCGGTTAACAACGTTCCGTCCTGAAATGCGTGCGCCAGATACTGAGCCACTTGCCCCGGGGCAGGGAGCAAAACGGGCGACCAGATGTTGGCGCGCACCAGTGCGCTCCAAATCGCGACGAGCGCAGCGAAAAACAAAATCGCGAACAAGGCGCGCCTCATAAGCCGGTCACCGCCGCGTGAGCGCCGTATTCTTTCAGTGCCGCCGTCAATTTCGACGCGTGCTCCGCAATCTCGATGCTGTTAAAATCGCGTGGCCGGGGAAGCGCCACTTCAAAAACTTCGCGAATGCGGCCCGGTGTCGGCGACATGATGACGACCCGATCGGCCAGGCAAGCGGCTTCGCGCACATTGTGTGTGACGAAGATAATCGTTTTGCGCCGCTTCTCCCAAATGCGCTGGATATCGCCGTAGAGTTGCTCGCGCGTCATGGCGTCGAGCGCCGCGAACGGTTCGTCCATTAAGAGCACACGCGGGTTCGGCGCAAGAGCGCGCGCCAACGCGACGCGTTGTTTCATTCCGCCGGAAAGCTCGTGCACGTTGGCCTGCATGAATTTCTCAAGACCGACCAGATGAAGGAAAAATTTTGCAACCTCCCGGCGCTCCGAGTTTCTCAGGCCAGGCTTTAGCTTTAGGCCAAACATGACGTTGCCGAAGGCGTTCAGCCATGGAAACAGCGCTGACTCCTGAAACATGACGAGCCGATGCCGGCCCGGATGAAGGACCGGCTGATTATCAGCCATGACTCGTCCTTTATCGGGTTTCTCCAAACCGGCAATGATGTCGAGCAAGGTCGATTTGCCGCAACCGCTCCGTCCGACTATGACGATGAATTCTCCTTCGGCGACTTCGAGGGAAACATCGTCCAGTGCGTGCACGGTTTGCCGTTTTTGCTGGAACCATTTCGAGACGTGCTCGACCACGAGCTTGGCCGGCGGCGGACCTTGCAGCTCTTCTTGCAGCGACATCAGGGATTTTCGATCAAGCGCGCCAGATCAGGAACATCCCGCAAAAATCCAGCCGCCTTCGCATTCGCCACGAACTTCTCGAGCACCTCGCGGCGAATGTCATTGGTCAGAGCAATTCGCTTCCACGCATGTTCAATCAATTCAACTGCCATTTTCGCCTTCGTTTCCTCGGCCAGTTCCGCGACCACTAGTTTCTGCGCTTCCGCTGGATTCTTCGCGATCCAATCCGTCAGCGCCCGATGCGCTTGTACGAATTTCTTCACCGTCTCCCGATTTGCGCCGAGAAATTTTACGCGCGAAACCAAAACGGTGGTCGGTGAATCAGTTTCTTCCACCAGCACCTTGGCCCCTGCTTCCATCTCCAAACGCGAAACCCACGGCTCCACCGTCCATACCCCATCGATTCTCTTTTGCTGGAACATTGCGAATTGATCGGCGTTTTGCGTCGGCAACACCAGGGCGTCCCCACCTAGCTGCGTAATCTTCAATCCGCCCGCGCTCAGCCAAGCACGACATGAAACATCCTGTGTGTTTCCAAGCTGCGGCGTCGCAATTTTCTTGCCGCGAAAATCTGCCGCACTTTTTAGTGAGCTATCGCCTGAGACGACGAGCGCTGCTCCGCCATTGGCCGCGCCCGATACAATCCGAATTTCTTCGCCCCGAGATCTTGCATAGGCATTAATCGCGGGACTCGGGCCGACATAAGTGAGATCAATGGAGTTGGCAAAGATCGCTTCCATCGCGCTCGGGCCGGCGTTGTAAACAAACCAATCGATCTTCGTGCCAGCGCCGAGCCGTTCCTCAAACCAGCCTTTGCCTTGTCGCGAAAGGGCGTGCGCCACCAGCGCCTGCACATGGGTCACGTTCGGAAAATGACCGACACGAATCGTCATCGCATTCTGCCCGGAAAGCTTTCCGGCAAAAACCAGAGCGACGGCAAAAAGCAATTGGCTGACTCGCATAATCCTCATAGGAAATCCGTTTTACTTCGTTCGAAACACAAACGGAAGCCGGAGCAAAAGGTTCTTCTACCGAAGCGGCCGGGCAACCAAAATTCCCGAGTCGGTGTGGTAGTGGTAAAGATAACCAGAGAGCCGTGCGTCAACCACCACTCGTCCGTAATTGTGCGGAGCAGAGGCGTGCAGGAAATGGAGAACGCCGTCGTTGGTGCGGAGCGCCAGTCCCACGTGCGAGGTGGAATAGAGACCGCTGCGATCCCTGGAAATGATTCCGATGATATCACCGCTCTGTAATTTCGACTCAATCCCGGCGACACGATTTTTCGGAATCTGGTAGAGCGGGCGCGATGAGACACGCGCTTCCATCTGAGCGAGCGGCCCGAGCAGCGAGCGATTGGCCGCCAGATAGCGGTAATGCCGCCAGCCCTGCGTCATTTCGCGCGCAGAATGGGGAACACTGCGCCCGCCCAGGCTGCGCGTGAGGTCTTCAATCAGACCGCGTCGGTCGTTATCTGCCAGCCAATCTTCCAAGTAATGGAGACGCGAGAGATATTCGCCGGTGCATTCTCCGCCCCGATAACGATCCACCTCGATGTAATGCAACAACCGATCGGGTGTCCAATTCTCCTCCGGCTCATCCAGCATGCGCGCGAACGCGAGTGAAATTTCAAAAAACGTCCAGCAATCCATTCCCTGAAAATTTACCGACGGTGACTCGATTCGGTTGTGGATCTCGAGCGTGAAATGTTTATAGCGCGTGCCGACCAGCGCCTGGCCGACCGCCGCCGTCCGCTCACCGATCGGGAGTGACTTCCAATTTGAAGTGCGCGCCTGCGAAACAAGGCGATCGAATTGATCGCGGCCCTTGAAGACAGTGCCAAACGGCAAGCGCGCCGCGAGTGCACTGACCGAGCAAATCAAAAGGAGCGGAATGACAATTTTCCGGGTGCGCATATCGCGCACAACTGAATGCGGAATTCATGCGGGATCAACTTTCATTCTCGGCATCGGTGACCATCGCGCGCGCAACGTCTTCGGATTCCCGATGCGCCGAAAAACTTTGATTCACCCATACTAACTTATATCGTTCCGCGAAAGTGCCGATCCCTTTCTCGAAGAAAAGCCGGAGGAATGTCGTTCGCCAGGAGGCCGACGACGGCGCCGCCGCGAAACCCTCGACCCGCGTCCGCTTGCGTCCGCGGCCAGATTGGCACAAACGCAATTTCCTCACCAGCATTCTCATTCCGTCGCTTTTCATCAAGCGCTCGGGCGATCGCGCGCAGCCACACTTTCCGAAA
>DATMPQ010000326.1:0-2970 GCA_035567015.1 Chthoniobacterales bacterium
GTACTTGGGAAAATCGGCGGCTTCGGCGGTTTGTTTCGGGCGCGGTTTCGCGACATGCGCGAGCCGGTACTGGTCGCCAGCATCGATGGCGTGGGCACGAAATTGAAAATCGCTTTCGCGACGAACAGGCACGACACCGTCAGCGCCGACTTGGTGAATCACTGCGTGAACGACATCGCCGTGCTCGGCGCCCGGCCGCTTTTCTTTCTCGATTACATCGGTTGCGAAAAACTCCAGGCGCGCGTTTTCGATCAACTGCTGCGCGGATTTTCGCGTGCCTGTCGATCCGCGGGCTGCGCGTTGATCGGCGGGGAAACCGCACAAATGCCCGGGATGTATCGCAAAGGCGAGTACGATCTGGCCGGTTGCATCGTCGGCGTGGTCGATCGCCCGAAGATTATCGACGGCCGAAAAATCAAACCGGGCGACACGATTCTCGGCCTTCTGTCGAATGGTTTGCACACAAACGGCTACTCGCTCGCACGAAAAATTTTGCTCGAGAAGATGCGACTGAAAGTGAGTTCGCGCCTCCCAGGATCGACGCTGACGGTGGGAGAAGAACTTTTGCGCGTGCACAAAAATTATCAACCGCTGCTCGCAAAAGTTCCTGCCGGCGTGATCAAAGGTCTCGCCCACATCACCGGCGGCGGATTGATCGATAATCTGCCGCGTGTCCTGCCGAAAAACTGTGACGCGATAATCGAGACGAAGCGTTGGCGTGTGCCGCGCATCTTCCAAATCTTGGAGCGAAGCGGCGATGTCGATCCAGAGGAGATGTATCAGGTCTTCAACATGGGGATTGGAATGGTGGCAATGGTTTCCGCGCGCGACGCAGCCAAAGTCATGTCGATGTTGAAAGCGAAACAAATTGGTCGCATCGAGCGCGGCTCAGGCAAGACGCAATTATTGTAGCGGCAGTCTATGACTGTCGCTAATTTCTGCGTGCAAAATCAGGTTGTAATGGAAAAGCGGCGACTTGGCAAAACAGACATGGATGTCTCCGTGCTTGGTTTCGGCGGGGCGGAGATTGGTTTCGAAAACGCATCACCGGAAGCGGTCGAGAAATTGTTGAAGAGTGCGCTCGATGCCGGCCTCAATGTCATCGACACTGCGGAATGCTACCGCGACAGCGAAGAATTAATTGGTCGGGCGGTGAGCGATCGACGGGAAGATTTTTATCTTCTTACTAAATGCGGTCATCCGCACGGGATGGAAAGTAGCGCGAATTGGTCGCAGGCTTCGCTTCTGGAAAGCATCGAGCGCAGTTTGCGCCGTTTGAAAACCAACCGGCTCGATATCGTGCATCTGCACAGCTGCTCGGAATCGGATTTGCGCAAAGGTGAAGCGATAACGGCGCTGCAAACAGCGCGCGAACGCGGTTACACCCGCTACATCGGCTACAGCGGCGACAGTCGCGCAGCGCACTTTGCGGTGGAATGCGGTGCGTTCGATACGCTGCAAATTTCCATCAATATCGCCGACCAGGAGGCGATTGACTTGACCGTGCCACTGGCGCACAAAAAACAAATGGGGGTAATCGCCAAACGGCCGATTGCAAACGCAGCGTGGAAAACCGGCCATAGGCCGGCAAACTCCTATCATCACGAATATTGGGAGCGATCGCGGAAACTGAATTACGATTTCCTGCGCAATGCCGATTTCGAAAAAACGATCTCCGTCGCGTTGCGTTTTGCATTGAGTGTCCCTGGCGTGCACACCGCCATTGTTGGTACGACAAAACCGGAACGCTGGCAGCAAAATGCCAGGTTGCTCGAGGCGGGACCGCTGAGCGAGGCGGAGTTCACGGCAATTCGCCACCGCTGGGAAGAATACGCGCCGCGCACCTGGATCGGACAAATATGAAGCAACGCCAACTTGGACGTGGCGGCCCGATAGCTGGGTATAGCGTTTCTCGACACCGCAGATATGTATGGCCCGCACACGACCACCGACTACGAGACGACTGACAACTGACTACCTGACCAGCGCATCAACCCGATTGCTATCAGGCTCGTGACGGTCGCAACCACTTTGCTGAGTTTTCCGGCTTCTCTCTCGACCGCCCTAATAAGACCGTGTAAACAGGCAAAGACGAACTTCGTTTGGTCGCGCAGAGCGTCAGCTTCTTCCAATGACAAATGATCAAGTCGCCGCGCGAGGTGGATAAAATATTGGGTCTCCGACAACGAACTGCGTGCGATATAGAGGAAGTCTAGATAGTCTTTTTTACTCTCTCGCGAAGCTCCCTCCACGATGTTCGCCGGAACTGAATAAGAAGCCCGGCGTAATTGGCTCGTTAGCCCATACATCTCTTCTTTGGGAAACGATCGCGTGCGTTCATAAACTGCGACGGTCAAATCATCGGCCAGTCTCCAAGCTTCAATTTTCGTATAGTCTCTCATAGTGTTTAGTCCGTTGTCTTGTGGTCGGTTGTCTTGTGGTCTCGGCCGTCGGCCCGTCTTGGCACCATCAGCGCTCCCAACATCGTCTGGACAATTTCGCCGCGCTGATTGGTGGTAACATTGCGCACCTTGATAATTCCATAGTGTGGTTTTGAGCGCGAGGGCCTCAGATGGACAATCTCGGTTTCGACGCGCAGGACGTCGCCAGCGCGCACCGTGTTTGGCCACCGCAATTCGTCGATGCCGAGGCCAATCACGCCCTCAGCAAAATTCAACGCTTGCACGAAGAGCCGCATGGTCATCGCCGCCGTATGCCAGCCGCTCGCAATCAGTCCTTTGAAAATGGTTCGCTCGGCGCTTTTGCGGTCGAGATGAAACATCTGCGGGTCAAACTTGTGCGCGAACTCGATAAGCTGCTTTTCCGTTACGTCGAACCGCTCAGATTTAAAGCGGTCGCCCGCCTTCAAATCGTCGAAATAATGCTCCTTCATCTAAAAAATCGCGCTCCATTGATGCCCCTTTGTCCGAGATTGGCAATCGTAAAAAGAACATCTCATGTTCGAAACAG
>DATMPQ010000327.1:0-7515 GCA_035567015.1 Chthoniobacterales bacterium
ATCATAAACTTCAGCCAAGGCGTTGCCGGTACCGCCATTCTTTCCGCTTACGATTGCCGTGTACGCGCCTGGCGCCAATGTCACTACGATTGCTGATTCGAGATTGTTTTGCGGGGCGAGGCCGGTCGCCTCGATCTCGGCTTGTTGCGTGTCCCTCCAATTATCGTTGCGCGCGACGATGGCCTGATTGCTATCGTAAATTGTCAGCATCGGATCCGCGAGCGGACCGGGGACCCCGAAATTCGAAAGAGATGGACCAAGCGCGCGCACGATCACTCTTTTTGCGTCCGTCCCGGTGATGATGAACCCGGCGATCAGCACGTCTTCACCTGTGCCGACCTTTCCGCGAGTGGAAATATTCACAGCCTTGCCCAGCGGCGGCACTGCACCGCTGATCACCCGGTCCGCTTCCATTGCGATCTCGTGATCTCCGGCGGTAGTTGGATGAAGGTCGTCCCAAAACAGGTAATGGTCCGGGTTAACCGAGTCGCCTTGTGAACTGTCAGTCACATTGGTGAAGCCGTATTTGGCCGGCTCGGCCAGGATACGAATCACATTCAGCCAAATATCGAGTCCATAGAGTTGAATGTTGATGCCTTGAGCAGCCAATGCGCTTTGCTCGGCCGCAAGCGCCGCGTTCAATTGGCCCCGATAATTCGCCGACGCCAGATCGAGTGCCGCCACTGTCGAAGGGTGGCCGAGCGAATTCGGCACTGCGCCAAGCGGGGGGACATTCGGCACCAAAAATTTTCGCGCTCCCGCTAGCGCGAGCCGATCGACCAGGGTGCGAACGCCACCTGCCGTCGCAGTCACGTTCGTCGCGCTTGAATCATCAAAGAGGTCATTTCCTCCGCCCCAGAGGAGGTAAAGCGCATTAGGGTCGGGCGTGTTCGAGCCGAGATAATCGGCCACCTGTTTACCCATGTTATCGATCATGATCGTGAAATCGCCGCCGCCGAACGGGAAGGGATTATTAATAATGGTGCGGTTGGTCTGGCCGTCTCGTGTCGTCGCGCCGCCGAACGCGTAGTCCACTCCGCCATCCAGACTGTTTCTCGCCACGGCCAAATTGAGAAAAGATCTCGCCAGTTGCTCGTGCCAGACGCCACTGTACAAACTCGAGGCCGGCGAGGTGTCGAGATCGTCCGTAAATCGGTAATTGCTGTAATCGAAATTGCTGCTCGGATAACTAAAACCAAAGGTGTCTCGCACCCGGTGCGCGATATTTCCGTCGTCGGACAGGCTATCCCCGAACACGAACAGGCTTGTGAATGTGGGAGCGGTCTGCGCCAGGCTGCGCTGGCCGGACAGGCTCACGCCGGCAAGCAACATGGCCAAGGCTGCCGCTGGAAAAAAGCTCCCGTAAATACGCGGCCAACGCGCCGCAGAAAATTCCCGTGACATCCCTCTTGTTGATTCGGATTTCGAAGACCAAACGGTTCTATCCAAAAATCGGGATCAGCTGCTCGTGATTTCTTGCCAGGTTGCAGCCCCGAAAGCTTTCGGGGCTGCCTCTACAGATTATGCGATCTCGCTCAGTGCGCGGATAAACTCTGCGAAGTCTTTGCCATTGGCCGCGGCGTGATTGAGCGCGTCGAGACGCGCGTCTAATGAGGCTTCCGGCAAGCCGACGCGGCGTGATTGCGATCCATTTGCGAAAACGATCTCGTCCCACTGGATCGAGGTAATTTCGTCGTTGAAGCGCGCGACGGAACGGCCGCGGAAAAATGCGCGGGTGGTTTCCGGCGGCGTAAAGATCGCCATCTTGATTTCGTCTTCACTGACGATTCGCCGCATCGACCCTTGCCGCGCAAGCTCGTAATACAGACCGCGCTCAAGATCGACATTGTGATATTCGAGATCGATCGATTGCAGCCACGGATCGCTCCAGGCAAGTTTCTCTTCTTCCTGCAATGCGTCGAGCAGGAATCTCTTCGCCGCCCAATCGACGCGATCCCGCGTCACCATCACATCGCGCTCCAAATCATTCAGAACATTTTCCCATTCGCCCAAAATCCACTCTCGATCTTCATCCGCGCTGTTATCGATCTTGGCCGCGGCTGCGAGATAAATCCGTTGCACTTCAATCGCGGAAATCTTGCGGCCATCTTTCAGCTCGATAATCCAATCGTAAGTTTGATCGCGGCTGATTGATTTGTTCGCGTCAATCGGTTGCGCGATCTCGAGTTGCGGCGTTTTCCCACGCTCAATCAAATCCAAAACCAGAGAAGTAGTACCGATTTTCATCGCGGTCGCCCATTGGCTCATGTTCGAGTCGCCCAGGATGACGTGAAAGCGCCGGTAACGGTTGGCGTCGGCGTGGGGCTCGTCGCGCGTATTGACGAGCGGGCGGCGATTCATCGTGTCGATGCTCACTAGCACGCTAAAAAAATCCGCGCGCTGTGAAATTTGAAAAACACCGAGCTGACTTGCTGCGCCCTCCGCTTCGATGCCTATCTTTCCCGCCCCAGCGAAAATCTGTCGCGTGATCAGGAAGGGCAGAATACCGGCGACGATGCGGTCCCATGGAATGTCGCGGCGCATGAGGTAGTTGTCGTGACAACCGTAGCTGTGGCCGACGAAATCGGTGTTGTTCTTGTAAAGGCGGACTTCCTGGCCGGTTTCCAGCTTCTGATTTCGGCGCCGGGCGCATTCAGCAAGGATGCGTTCGCCAGCTTTGTCTTGCGCGACAATTTGGTGAAGCGCCGAGCACTCGGGCGTGGAATACTCCGGATGCGCGTGATCGTTGTAAAAGCGGGCGCCGTTTGAAAGGACAAGGTCGCTTTTGATTTCCTCGAAACTAAGCGGCCGGTTCTTGTCGATCTCGTAGTAAGCCGATTCATCGGTATCCTGGAGTAATTGCTTGGCGCGAAACCCGCGCGCGTCGAGATGCGGATCCTCCAGTTCGTAATCCCACTTCATGAGCGCTCCGTGCTCAGTGTAACGCCGCACCAGCTCGATCGACTCAGCCACGACGTCGACATTCTCCGCGCCATTCACGGTGATGCCGTACTCGGTCTCCAGTCCGAAGACGCGCTTCATAATCTAACAATCCCACGACGATCCGTACGAACGCCGTCAGCAGTGCCGGCCCTGTAGGGGAAGCTGCTAGCTTCCCCAGTTCGAAGGGCGGGAAGCTGACAGCTTCCCCTACAGATTATCTTTTTCATCATTAATGAAATCCAAATGGTATGGCCAATCGTCTGCAAAACACCCGCGCCGCCATTCCCAATCCTGTTCAACCGGCGTTTTGCGCAAAAGCCGCTTGAATGCGTTTGAAAAATCACCAACTGAAATTTCCCGATCCAAGCGCGGCCCAACTATCCAATGCGCATGATCAGGCATTACGGCGCCAGCCAAGATATGCCATCCTCGCAACTGAGTGATCGTCGCTTTGATGGCTTCGAATACGTCAGGATTAGCTAATACGTTGCGTCGATCTTTCACACAGAAGTGACAAAGTAGATGATCCGCTTTTCCCACGGTAATCGAATTTCCGGTAATCGCGGCGGTTGGCCCATAGAGACGGAAGCTAACAGCTTCCCCTACAGTCTTATCGGCGCATGATAACGCCAGCGAGCACGCACCATCTCATCAGATAACGCCTGAGATCGCGCGGGATCGCGCATCTGCAGTCGGTCGCACCGGAGCGATTTTCACGACGTTTTCGGGATCGTAATCGATCAACTTGAGCCAATCTTCCGTCACATCGGTAGCTGGGAAGATGTCGTTCTCCGTGTACTCGGCGTTGAACGCGAGCTGCAAATCGGTCTCGCGAATGCCCTCTTCTTGTTGCGTCGCGATCGCACGTTTGATCGCCATCGCTTTGGCGCGTTCGACAATGGAAGCGATGATAGCGCCGCTGATCAGATCGCTGCGATAAAGTGTTTCTTTGCGACCGCTGCGCAGCGTCACTTCCAGGAATTTGTTTTCTTCTCGCTTGGCAAATTGCCAATCGGCAAAGCGCTCGATCAACTGATCGACCGCCGCGCCAACGTTATCGGCTTCTTTTGCAAGCGCGCCGTCGTAGGGAAGATCGTCGGTCAGATAAATTCGATAGATGTCGCGCGCGCCCTGTTTATTCGGGCGATTGACTTTAATTTTTCGATCAATACGCCCGGGACGCAGAATTGCGGGGTCGATCAGGTCGGCGCGATTGGAAGCGAGAATAATGACGACATCGTTGAGTGAATCGATGCCGTCCATTTCCGAGCAAAACATCGGCACCAGCGTGGAAAGAATGTTGGAGTAACGCGAGGCGCGGCGTGTCCCAAGAATCGATTCCGCTTCGTCGATGAAGACAAACGGCATGAAACCTTCCAGGCGTTTTTCGCGCGCGGTAGCGAAAATTTCGCGCACCATGCGTTCCGATTCGCCCACCCACATGTTCAAAATCTCCGGGCCTTTTACGTGCATGAAATATTCCGTCATTTCTACGCCAGTTTTTTCGCGGAGCTGTTTCGTTAAATTGTACGCGGTTGCTTTCCCGATGAGCGTTTTGCCGCACCCGGGCGGCCCGTGAAGCAGAAAACCTTTGGGCGTCGCGTGCTGAAATTTTTTGAAAAGATCGACATGCAAAAGCGGGAGCTCGATCGCGTCCTTGATTGCCTGAAGCGCCGCCTCTTGCCCGCCTACTTTTTCCCAAGGCAGTTCCGGCACGACATCGAGGTAATGCTCGTGCGATTTTGTGCGGGCGAGCATCTCGAGCGCCATGCGGTAGTTTGGGTCGACACGCACTTCGTCCCCCGATTTCAATGTCGATGTGGCGAGATCGGCTGAGCGTTGGAGGACCATCGATTGCAGTCCGTGCTCAGAACCGACACGCAATCGATCGTCGCTCAGGACTTCGGTGATTTTCGTTACCGGGCCCGCCGTTTCGAATCCGAGATCGCCGACAATGACATAAGCTTCGTTGACCAGCACGCGTGTTCCCTTTTTCAATTTCGCGAGAGGGATGCGCGGGTCGACATTGCAATAATAATCGGCCCCGCCCACGACGATGTGCGCCGTGTCGCGTGAGGTCGCGCCGAGAAACGTGCCGATGCGATTCGCGGGCGAAGTCACTTTCTTGATGACTTCCTCCAGCTTCTCGATCATCCGGCGCGCTTCGACCATTGTCTCTTCCCGATCCGACAGTTCCGGTCGTAAATCGAGCAACTCGCGTCGGACTGGATCGCCTGGTGGTAGTGAAGCAATGACGCGATCAAACGAATCGAGAAGATTGCGTATCCCCGAGCTTTCTTCCCCGCCCTCGAATCCTTCGCTGCGCTCGTCGCTCATTTATGGTTTGGGTCAATCCGCCGAACCGATGTCATTATAACTTTGTCGTATGCGCTTCGCAATGCCTGCTCGCGAATGCTTTCGGAGTTCGTCGGATCGAGCACTCAGAATATTCAACGGACGATTTCAATTCGGGTTGCGGTGGAATGTAGCGGGCGTTGTGCCAACATGCTCAGGAAATGGGAATGGATACATTTTCACGGCTCTCAGCTTGGATGTTGGACGTTGAGCGTTGAGCGTTGGACGTTTGCAGAGAATGGGAAAAAGGGTTGAAGCTCTGCAACGCGCGACCTACGCTGCTACGCTTTTTTCGAGGAGCCTTAGCTCAATTGGTTAGAGCGCCGCCCTGTCACGGCGGAGGTTGCGGGTTCGAGCCCCGTAGGCTCCGCTCCTGCAAAAACCGCTAGAGGCGATTTCGCGACAACTTTCGTCCGCTAACACGGAAGTGATGCCGGTGTCCTCAGCTTTCTTGCCGCGGAATCGATCGACATCTTTGTGTTCGCCTGAGACATCAAATTGGAGCCCGATGATCGTGTCGCGCTCGCGAACAAAATAATAACCGGGCCCGCCGCTCCAACCCAGATCATCGGCGAAGCGATATTGATGGGCTCCGTCGCCGCGCAATGTGAATTGCACACTAGTTTCGAAGAAAACATTTTTGTAACGCAATGATGTCTGCTCGCCAACAATTCCGTCGTAGGAACCGGTGCCGAGGGTCAAATCGTGTCCGTGGTTTGTTCTCTAGCTCGTCTTATTTTTTATACGTCAGGGATGTTGCACGGGGGGCGTTACGCCTAAACACGCCACGATCGCTACGACCGCCAAGCCGAGGCAAGCCTCGCAGATCACATTGTGGCGGAGTTGAGGCAGCAAATCCGAGCCCGCTGGAGCTCTTAGGAGCTTCGTCTGGACGACGAACCGGTTGCGCGCGCCGAAGCCGATGAGGATGCCGAAGAGCGTGAGCTTAAAAAGCAGGAGCCGACCATAAGGCGTCGTGAAAAGGGCGTGAATTGAGCCGACCAGCAACCAACTATTGGAAATACCGCTAACGACGAGAACGCTTACACAGCACAAGCTGAGCGTGGAAAAGCGCTGCAGCACCGGAGCGGCTCGTCTGCTTAACGAGAACGATACACGAGCACGCGTCAGAAAAATTGCCAGCGGCGCCAGTCCACCGAGCCACCCGCCCGCCGCGCAAAGATGGAGCGCATCGCCCATTAGACCGAGTGGTTGCACTCTGGCGGCCGCGGCGTGGCTGATCCAAGCGAGCGAGGCGAGGAGAGCAACGCTGAGCAGCCAGAGAACCAGGATCAGCGCCCGTCGCACTTCATCTTGCGCCAAGCCTGACGCGGCGAGCGCAAACGCCACTGCGATGAAGCCAAGGCGAAGCTGCCAGGCGCGACCGAATTCCGTTTCAAACAAAACCGCTCGCCACGCTGTTGTGGAGAAAGCGTTCGTAAACGACGACCCACTCATGCTCGCGACTTCCAGCCAAAACCAGAGCAGAGCGGAGAGAAGCGCCGCGACCAGACTCCAAACGGCCAGGCGGAACAAGCGCCGCTCGACCTCGTGGAAATCACCGCTCGCCGGCCGGCCAGCCAGGCCAAGCGCGACGAGATCGAAGGTAAAGATTCCCGCGATTAGGATCGACGCGGCGATTTGCGCAGTGCGAGCGATGATGAGCAGCGCGGTGGGCATCGGTTCTCCTTCGCACTAACGCCTAACGGACAACACGGAACGTGAAGTCTCCGTTCGTCACGTGTGTATCGACAGAAACCACGCGCCAGACGACCTTGTAGATTCCCGCCCCGAGGCGCGGCAGAGACACGCGCAGCAGCGCGTGGTCGGAGGGGTCCAGATGCACATCGCGTTTGTCCACTTCTTTCCCAGACGCGTTGAAGACTTGAATGTTGCTGAAGGCGGGTTCGATGTTTTCCGTAAACCGGATTCGCACCTCGTTCGGCGATGTCTGCACGGTGCTGCCCACGGCGGGTTCAGCAACTTTGAGAAAAGCATGCGCTTCAAGCCGGGCTGAATCGGCCAGAACAATTAGAAAGAACCTGAGGATAATACGTTTCATTTATTTCCTCCGAAGAGCGGGCGGCCCAGGCTGTGCGGGAAAAGATCGTCCAGATAGAAGTGCAGCTGCGCAATGAATCCCACGTCATTGCCAGTGCGCGAATTGATGGGAATCACCGCTTCGGCACCGACTTGGAAGTATTTGCCAGACCAGAT
>DATMPQ010000328.1:0-6451 GCA_035567015.1 Chthoniobacterales bacterium
GTCCCGAACTTGCCCTGCTCGCCGCTGCCGCCGGCCATGTCGAATTCGTAAATGACCACGCCTCTCCGAACGTCAGTCACTCTTACGTGCAAAGCCAGGTACGACCGGCCAGCGCCAAAATTTCCGATCAACGGGATTGCCCGGGCTTCCGGGCTCCCGCCATCCACTACTGTGAAGTGACCGACCACCAGCCAGCCGACTCTGGGCGCCTCGTTATCTTTGAGAATTCGAGCCGGAGCGATTCTTTCCAGCTCCTGCTTCAGATCTTCGGCGAACTCGACCGGAGTCAACGCCTTGCGAATCGGCATTTCGCCGTCCGAAGCTGCCTCGTCGCCTTGGAAAACGGCGGTGTCGATGCAGAAAGGACGGATGTAGATAGCACTTGGGTTGCTGGCGCCGACGCCGCAATTTGTGGTCATATGCACACCCCTAGAGGCAAAATCTTTTGCGTCGGTTTGCCCCGAGGCCAGGCCGCCCGGCGTGGCGACATAAGTCCTGGTCACATGCATGTCCGCACACGAGCAAAGCAGGATGCTGAAAACAGTTACGATCAAAGGTTTCATAATTAGGTAGTGCTGGCGGTCGCCTGCCCCATTTTACGAGGCAAGAGACGAATCATTTCTGCCTTGTGATGCAACTCTCGTGCCGTTCAGGAGAGAAAAACGCGGCGTCTGGGCACCTCGGGGGCCGCTCAGCTTGGTTTCTCAGGCGCCCGTGAATAGCTCACCAGCATTCGCATCACAAAGTAAACGATCAGTGCCGACGGCACCGCTAAAAACAACGACCCGATAAGTGTAGGCCAAATGAATCTAACGAAAATTTTCCAGTGCAGATAGTTGTGCATCGCGATATGCGCAAACCGGATTCGCTGTGGTCGGGCATGATGCAGGGCGAGGTAGCCAATTTTGTATTCCCACCAATAAATCGCCGGCATAAACGGCAGAATGACGTCATGCAAGGTTACTGCGATGGCCGCCGCAATTTTATTACATCGGCACGCCCATGCCGCCGCGATGGAAAGCAATGTTTTCATGCTCCAAAGCGGTGTGAAGCCAAAGAAAATCCCGATGGCGGAGCCGAGGGCAATCGAGTGCGGTGTGTCCGCAATCGCCATCAGGGTCATGTGATGCTCGGTTAGCCAGCGCTTGAGCCGTGCGAGCGGGCCCGGTAATCGCGGTCCGTAACTTTTCTCTCTCCTCGGTGGGAATTCCGGCACGGAGGAATTGTACTCTAAAACAACTCCGGTGTCTGCGGCGGTGGGGCGAAGTATTGGCCGAGGGCCGCGCGCAACCGCGATGCCGCCCGCGGTGCATAATCCAGATTGTTGTTGTTAAAAACGACGTGCACCTCCCTCGCTTCTTTAGCGAGCTTGCCCGTTCGATCAGCAACATCGTCGATCTCCCGATCCGAATAATCGTAATCGAAGCGCGCGGCCACCGTTTTGCCTTTGAGGTAAGCTTCTGGATTGCGTCCGTGCAGACGCAAATAAGCCGCACGCGGGTTCGTGATTTCATCCAACTCCGCGGGCATGATCGTGAAATGCTCGGCCGCAGGAGCATCGACGTTCACAAAAATCACGTGGTGCTTCCTCAGAAAATCGATTGTCGATCTTAGCTGTTCGCCCACGGCCCAGTTACGATTTCGAAATTCAATCGCAAGCCGATAATCGCGCAGCAAATCGATCAAAGGTTCAAGTTCGCTGAGCTCATGTTTTCGTGGAGAAAATGCCGGCGAAAGTTGCAAAAGCAGCACGCCCAATTTGCCTGCATCGCGCAAGATCGACATCGATCGAAGAAAAATCTTCATCAACGCCTCCTTAAACACGGGCGCGACTTTTAGTTTCCCTTTCGCGTCAGTCACCGCGCGTCGCTGCAAATCCGGCGGCAACAATTTCGCCGGCGTCGAGTGAAACGAAAAAAGCTGATGCAATTTCACATCAAACGTGAACGCATCTGGCGTGCTCGCACACCAGCGCTCCACCATGCGAACATCAGGCGCTGAGTAGAACGTCGAATTGACTTCCACCATTTCGAAATGTTGCGCGTACCAACCGAGCCGCTCATGCGCGTGCATTCCTTTGGGATACCAGCGTGTAACAAAACCGGGATCCGACCAACTGGCCGTGCCCACCAGAATTTTCCCGGGACGCGATTGATGCGGGATTTTTTCTGCCACGAGAAACAGGAAACGCGACTCCTGCTGAAGGCAACAGTGTGAGAGCGAGAATTTGGTTGCGGGGACGAGATTTGAACTCGCGATCCCGCAGTCGCGGGATTATGCGCCTGGGCCCGAGAGACCTGTCAATCGGTAGAACCCATCGCCTCCTTTTTGTCTCTTCATCCGGCCAGAAATTTGGTTGCGGGGGCGAGATTTGAACTCGCGACCTTCAGGTTATGAGCCTGACGAGCTACCAGGCTGCTCCACCCCGCGTCCTAATTATGCCGATGTGATGCGCGGAATCAAATTCAAAAAAGCGATTGCCGATCTGCGTGCGAGGTCGAAAGTCACACTTACCGCAGGAGATGGGATGCGCAAAATTCACGCCGCTCGATCGAGCGGCAAACAAAATCCAGCGTAGCTCAGTGGTAGAGCGGTCGGCTGTTAACCGATTGGTCGTAGGTTCAAATCCTACCGCTGGAGCCAATTTCTATGTTCTGGGTGTACATCCTTCAAAATCCGGCGGGCGTCTTTTACGTTGGCCACACGGATAATCTAAGAAATCGAATCGCCAGTCATAATCGGACCGATAAAATCAGCGGAAAATTCACGCGGAAAATCGGGCCGTGGACCCTGGTTTGGTCGGAAGAACATCCAGATCGCTCGAGCGCCACTCGACGCGAGCGCCAAATTAAGAACTGGAAGTCTGCGCGCCTGATTCGAGAACGCTTACTGAGATCGAATGATAGCCCAGTGGTGGAGTCCCGACAAAGTCGGGATTAACCGATTGGTCGTAGGTTCGAATCCTACCGCTGGAGCCATTTTTGCGACGAAGATTGAAAGCAGATTGCAGCAGAATCCGATCCGATGATTCATCTCAATCAGCTCCGTCGCGTGACTAGTAAATATCCGATTTGTGGATCGGTCTTTCGATCAACTGATTGGACTGGCGCAATCGCCGCGTTCTGTAGCTCGGGCATCAATTCCGAGATCTTATCCTTGGGCACGACAAGGGCATCGAGCGCGCCGCCGTTCCATTCCTGAACCGCTTCATCCAGCTTGAGGAAATGCGGTTTCTGCAAGTAGAGCAGCATCCCTTCGTAGCCTCCACCGCGGCCGGAAATCACTTCGTAACGCCAATGATGGGCGACAACCTGTTCACTCACCGCGCGGCTGAAAACCTCAAGATGGTCGGCGTGGTCACGATAATCGGACAGGATTTTTGCAGCGGTATAGCCGCCGGTAAACATGATCGAGAAGAGCAGTGCCGCAGCGCTCCATTGCAGAACGCGCCGATCAGTTTGCCTTATTCGAAAGCCGCCGGCAATCTGCGCGGCGAGCAGCAAGCAAAGCGGCGGCACAATCGGGTAAATGCGGTCCACGCGTTTCGATGGAACCAGCGACATCACGATCAAACCGCCCAAGCTCCAGCAAACCAGCCACAAGATATCGGGCTTCGTCTGGTGAAATAGACTGCGAATTCCCGGGCGCGTTCGGTGGAAGGACAGAACGCCGAGTGCGAGCATCAGCACGCTCCAGGGCGCGAATTTATGCAGCAGGTGAGGGAGATAAAAAAGGACCGGTTGCGAGCGATGCACAGTTTGGCTGAACCGGCCGAGAAATTCCTTCATGACGACCTGCTCATAGAAGCCGGGGACGAATTTGATGCCGCAGATTACCCACACTGAAAACAACGCGAGAGACGCAGTCCATGGCCACCAGCCGCACCATGCATTTGCCCCACTTCGTTTCCCGGCGAGCCATTGAAAGAGCACGATGCCTGGAAGCAAAAACGCGAAGGCGATCGGCCCTTTGATGAACATGGACGCCGCGAGCAGAGCGAACATTTGCCATTGCTCGCGCGGCTGCCACGGCTCGCGTGCGCGAATTTTTTGCCAGATCAAGAGTCCCAGCAGAAAGATCACCAACGCGAGCGGCATGTCCGTGCGTACCAAAGTCGCAAGGCGCACACTGAGTAGATTCAGGCCAAAGGCACCCAAGGCAATCAAGGCTGCGGCCCCTCCGTAAGCGGCAATCGCCGAGCGGAACAGGATGGTCGCCAGTACCACCGCCGTCAGGAACGAAGGGAACCGCCACGCAATATCCCACGACCGCGTGATCGCGAAGGTCGCAGCCGAAGTCCAACCAACGAGCGGCGGTTTTTGCGCGATCCTATCATGCGAGGTCCGCTGAAAGAACCAGTGGCCTTCCTTGATCATCTCGAACGAAGTAAACGCCTGCTGCGCCTGGTCGTAATCGTCCAGCTGCCACGGCAGATTCGTTAGGGCAAAGAAGCAGAAGATGAGCGCGCTGATCATCCAAAGCGTGCGCGGACTCTCCAGAAAATTTTCTGCCCATGACGCATCCGTGCTCATTCGATGACCTCGCAAACCGATGATTGCTAGTTACCACTGCGACACTACATTCGCGAGACTAAAGCTCACAGCAGCGGAAACCGGCTTCGTAAAAACATGTGTGGAATTGCAGGATTCACTCAGCTCCACGAGCAATCCGCTAATGCCGCAGAATTGATCCGGCGTATGACCTCTCCGCTAACGCCGCGCGGGCCGGACGGCGAAGGGTTCCACGTCGCGCCCGGGATCGCGCTCGGTCATCGGCGACTAAGCATCATCGATCTCGCGGGCGGCGCGCAGCCGATGCGCAGCAACGATGAGCGCTATCACATCGTCTATAACGGCGAGGTTTATAATTACCTCGAACTTCGCACGGAACTCGAACGGCGCGGATGCGTTTTCCACACGCAATCGGATACCGAGGTGTTGCTGAATCAGTTCGTGCTCGACGGTGTCGACGCCCTCCAGCGTTGCAACGGGATGTTCGCGGTCGCGATTTGGGATCGTGAGGAGGAGCGGCTGTTCTTGGCGCGCGATCGCGTCGGCATCAAACCGCTCTACTACTGCGTCCGCGGCCGCGAACTGATCTTTGCCTCGGAACTCAAAGCGTTGCTCGCGCATCCTTGCGTCGATCGCCGTCTTAACGCGCTCTCGGTCAGCAAATACTTCACCTACGGCTACATCCCGGCGCCGCACACGATTTTCGAAGACATTCATAAGCTGGAGCCCGGCGGCTATCTGTTCTTCAATCGGAACGGGCTGCGCAGGAATCGCTATTGGGACATCCCGCTCGAAGACAACCCGGTGAGCGACCGCAACGTCGATGAGTGGGCCGAGGACCTGCTTGCCATCCTGCGTGATTCGGTAACGAAGCGGCTGCGCAGCGATGTGCCCGTCGGCTTACTTCTCTCCGGCGGTCTCGATTCGAGCACTGTCACGGCGCTGGCGGCGCAACAATCCGGCAACCGGTTGCACAGTTTTTCGATCGGATTCGATGATCCGAGTTATGACGAGTCTCCGCATGCGCGGCGCATCGCGGAACTCTTCGGAACCGAACATCACGAGGAGATCTTAACTCTGAGCCAGGCAACGGAGCTATTTCCGCGGATCATGCGTTCACTCCATGAGCCGCTGGCGGACGCCTCGATCATTCCGACTTACGCGCTTAGTCGATTAGCCGCAGAGCATGTTAAAGTTGTTCTCGGGGGAGATGGCGCGGATGAGTTGTTCGCCGGCTATCCGGCTTTCCAGGCTCATAAGGTGGTGCAGAACCTTTCGTTCTTGCCCATCGGTTGGCGTGATTGGCTCCGTCCGTTCGTCCAACGCCTGCCAGTTTCGCATCGTTACGCCAGCGTCGAGTTTCTCATGCAGCAGTTCGTGAAGGGCCTCGGGCTCTCGCCAGAAGTGCGCTTCCTCCTCTGGATGGGCTGCTACGGCAACGTGGAGAAGAAGCAGCTTTTGTCGGTCGATTTACAGCAACGTCTCTTGCGCGAAGATGCCTTCGAAGACATCTCGGCGCACATTCGACAGAGCGGATTGAAGGGAGACTTTCAGCGCCTGCAATACTTGTGCATGAAGCTCTATCTTCAGGACAATATCCTGTTAAAGGTGGACCGCGCGAGCATGGCGCATTCGCTGGAAGTACGCGTGCCTTTTCTAGATAGCGACGTGGTCGAATACACGTCCCGGATTCAGCCCGCAGATAAATTGCGTGGCCTAACAACCAAGTATGTTTTAAAGCGAGCGGTCCGGCGCCTCTTACCGAATGAGATCATTCATCGGCGCAAGACAGGATTCATGATGCCGGTCGCGGTATGGCTGAATCAGAACATGCGAGAGACCATCGAGGATCTCTGTTCTCCTGCAGCCGTCGCTGAGACTGGCCTCTTCGACGCCAGCTTCGTCCGGCAAATCCTCGACGAACATTTTCAAGAGCGGCG
>DATMPQ010000329.1:0-13198 GCA_035567015.1 Chthoniobacterales bacterium
CGTTGGGATCAGTTCTCGTTCAACCGTCCGCTCCAGCAGGCTGTATTCAATCTGGAGACCAACGAATGGAGACCAGCCGCGCAGCGAAGCCAATGTGTTCGCCTGCGCGATCCACCAGGCCGGGGCGTCGGAAATCCCGACATAAAGAACTTTTCCCTGACGAACCAGATCATCCAGGCCGCGCATGACTTCCTCAACCGGAGTGATTTGATCCCAAATGTGAACCCAATAGAGATCAATGTAATCGGTCTTAAGCCGTTTGAGGCTGGCTTCGACGGCCTGCATCATGTTCTTGCGATGATTGCCCCCCGCGTTGGGGTCTGTGCCTTGAGCAGCGTTAGTGTACTTCGTCGCGAGAACCATGCTCGCGCGGTGTCCTTTCATGAACTCGCCAAGAAATGCCTCGCTCGTGCCGTTGGTATAGACGTTAGCGGTATCGACGAAGTTGCCGCCCGATTCGCGGAAGCTGTTGTAAACTTTTTGCGCTTCGTCCTTGGCCGATCCCCAGCCCCAATCATCGCCAAAGGTCATCGTACCAAGAGCGAATTCCGAAACGCGCAATCCTGATTTCCCAAGAAGTCTGTAGTTCATATTATGTCCCGCGCCTTCAAATCGTTGGACCGCCGATCACTAAAACGCGCCTGCCATCAAATTCACCCATGCCGGGATCTTTCATCTCGTACCGTTTTCGTGAGCCTTGAGCGGGTTGAAAACTCGGTCCCATCCATTGCTGAGATTGAAGATCGACATATTGAGCACGAGCATTGGATCGTGTCTGCGTCGATTGCGCTGGAACAATTTCATTCTTTGTCGTTCTCCCAGGAACCGCCCACCATTCATTTTCCTTGTTGTGTTCATTGGTTAATCAGCGCAGCCCTCCCGCGATAAGCAGCGTTTCGCCAGTGATCCACTTGGAATCGTCCGAGGCGAAAAAGACCGCGGCCGGCGCGATGTCGTCAGTCTCGCCTACGCGGCCAAGTGGGGTCTGCGATTCAAACATTTTCCGCATATCGCCTTCGGTGTAGCCGCCGGCTATTGCTCCTTCCGTTATCACCATGCCCGGATTGATGGAGTTGACGCGGATCTTGCGCGGCCCAAGCTCCTTCGCCAGTGTTCTCGTAATCGCGTCGACTGCGCCCTTCGTCGCATTATAGATCACCGCTGTCGGCGGAGTGAGAGAGCTGGCAAGCGAGCCGATGTTGATCACGCTGCCGCCTTCCGGACCAAAATGCTTAAGCGCCTCCTGCGTCGCCAGCATCATGCCGAGAACGTTGGTATTAAACTCGCGATGAAATTCTTCTTCCGTTATCTCTTCGAGAGGCGAGAACTGATAAACACCAGCGTTGTTGACCAGGATGTCGATCTTTCCGAACGCTTTCTTGGAAGCGGCAAAGAGGCGTTCAACATCCGCTTTCTTTGCGACGTTGCCCTGAATCGCGACGGCTTTTTCGCCGCGTTTGGTGATTTCATCGACAACTTTGTCCGCATCCGTTTTCGAGGATGCGTAATTAACTACAACGCTGGCGCCTTCAAGGGCGAGATGTTTAGCGATGCCGGCGCCGATTCCTTTCGACGCACCCGTTACAACCGCGACTTTATCTGTCAGTTTTCCGTTTCTCATTTTGTTCCTTTCATTTTTTGGTTTTCAAGAATTGTTTAGCGTTTCGTGCCTCCATACTTGCGGCAATGGCCTACACTTGCCATATGATTTGTCGTTCATTGTCATTTCCCTTATGAAACATTGACTCGGGTCAGTACCTGGATCAGCAGCGCGGTGCCGAGCCCCCAACCGCCATTCAGCAGCAGTGCGCCAACGATGATTTTGGCGTACCAGCCACCGGCGAGGCCCATGCCCTTCATCGGCATTACTACGAACCATGCGACCAGACTCGGACCCAGCGCACCGATCAGGAGTGCCATGATCCAATAGGCGCCGTCACCCGAAGCGCCGATCAGAGCCCACAACACGATGCCCCAGGCGCCACCCCAGAATGCCAGGGAAATCACTGCAGGTACATGGAGCGGGGGGACCGGCATCATGTTCCAAGGTGCTCGCGGTGAAAATCCTCCCGCGTAGAGCAGCCACAGCAAGCCTTGGTGAAACACCAGCGTGGAAGCAAAGCCGGCAACGAATGCTTTCAAATAGATCACGTGCGTCTCTCCGTTCGGTCGTTTACGAGAACGGAACGTGCGCAGGCAGATTTCGCTCTATGCCTGCAACCAAATCTGGAATGCTGATCGGCTTGGCGAGAAATGGATGCCCTTGGATCTCCAAGCCCGACCTTGCCTCGGCTTTCGTCACGAGAGCCGTTAGAAAGACAACTGGTGTTCCGCGCAATGTCGGATCAGATTCAATCCGCGCGGCGACTTCGCCGCCATCGGTTTCCGGCATGGCAATATCAAGAAGAATAAGGTCGGGCTTAACGCGTTGAGCTGTTTGGTGGGCCCTGGCTGGTTCGTTCTCTTCCGAAACGGAGTAGCGCCCGGTCCTCTCCAGCCCGAGTTTGGCAGAGAGAGTAAAATCGCGGTTGTTATCGATGATTAAGATGCGCGGTTTGTCTTTGATCGCTGCAAGGGCCGGCAGGAAAAAATTCGCCTCAATGATTCTATTCATAATGTTTTTCAGGCGGGTCGTAATATTTGCGGCGAAATCGCTGTCCGAAATTCGAGTGATCGATGCCTTTTTAAGCTGGGACCGGAAGCCTCATTGTACCCTCCTTTTGGCTAAGCATGCGACGTAACTTCGAGAGGGCGATATTCTCCAATTGACGGATCCGCTCGCGCGAGACGCCCAATTTTTTGCCGATTTCTTCGAGTGTCTTCCGCGCTCCACCATCGAAACCAAAACGCTGGGAAATAATTTTCTTCTCCCGATTGTTGAGTCCCTGGAGCAGTCCATCGACCTCGCCGTGCAGGTCTTTGTCGCGCAATAATTCAAACGGAGTTCGCGCCTCCTCGTCCTCGACACTTTCGCCAAACTCGGTCAAATCATCGTCACTAATTGGCGCGTCGAGCGAAGCCGGATGAATCGAAGCAGTTTTTAATTGCGAAACTTTCTTACTGGCAATGCCGATCTCTTCGCCAAGCTCGTCATCGGTCGGCTCGCGGCCGAGCTCCTCGCTCATGTGCAGCGCGACGCGGCGCACCTTCGCGATTTTTTCGCCGAGATGAACCGGCAACCGGATGGTCTTGCCTTGAGTAGAGAGAGCGCGCTTGATCGATTGCCTGATCCACCAGGCCGCGTAGGTACTGAGCTTTGCGCCTTTCGACGGGTCGAACCGATCGACCGCCGTCATCAATCCGATGTTTCCTTCGGAGATAACATCAAGAAGCGGCAAACCGAGGTTTGCATAGTCCTGTGCGATCGTGACAACGAGACGTAGATTCGAACTGATCATGAGGGCCCGCGCCTTGCGATCGCCCTCCTTAATTCTCCCTGCGAGCTCAATTTCCTGTCGCGGGGTCAAGAGCGGAGTACGTCCGATCTCACGCAGATAAGCCTTCATTGCGGTATCGCTATTTTCAGAAATCATATGGACCTTTCATGAAGTGGTTGTTAAACGCTCAAAGCTATCCGTACTTTTCTGTCTGCCGCCATTGCGCGATGGCAGGATTTTGCCGTCCCACTGAAGGAGTAATTGCGACTCCCTCTTCGGAGACAGAACCGGTTCTATTCGCCAGCGACGCAACACGTCGCGCGATTTGGGCGAAACACGGCGTTGCTGAGGTTTGATTCTTTTTTCTTGCTCCCCAAGAGATCGCTCACCGTCCATTTTCTCTCTCGAGTTCATTCGTGTCCTTTCGTTGTCAGTGGTAGAACAAGAGAAGGGCGAGAAAGCCGACCAGAATCCCGAGCACAGGACTGAGAACAGCGAACCAGAATGAGACGCTCCAGTCTGAGTCGGTGATGGCATTATATTTTGTTTCGGTCATCCTCTTGGTTTCCTTCTTAGTTATTCGCGGCTCGTGGCAACCCCCAAAGCGTGCAGTGTGTCCATGTTGAGACGCCCGGTCGCGTGCAAGCCGTGGCCACTTTGATACCGCACGATGGCGCGGCTGGTTTCCTGGCCGAAGACGCCGTCGATTTGTCCCCGGTAATAGCCTTGTTTCGCTAATTGCTCCTGGACGGCAGCAACGGTCGAGTCAGCGGATTGATCGGAAGAATCGTACGCACCCTGATCATAATAATCGGCGTCGTCGCCTTCGTAAACGCCGACATTGTACTCATAGGGATTATAGGCGTACGCGTAGGCCTCGTACGGATACCAATAATCGTATGGATCGAATCCGATGTCGTAGATGAACCAGGAGCCGTCGACGAAGCGGCAACGGTGCCCATGCCACCAATGATCGTGATGCCGGTCCCAATCGCGGTGCCAATCGGCCGAGCGTTGCGCAAAGACATGCGCTCGCGCGGTGTTTGAGGCGCGGTTTTGGAAACGATTTCCGGAATTAGTCCCGTTTCGGGTGAGACGGCTGTCTCGATGGTTAAGCGTTCGAGGTGCATCGAAGCGACGGTTGGCCGTTTCAGTTGCAAACTGGTGACTGCGCACAAAGGCGCGATCAGAAGCAACAAACCGCTGCTGCCGAAATGCCATCGGTGTGTGATATGATGAGAAGCGTGGCCCGGGCGCCATGAAGCGCCCGCCGCCAAAGTTACCGCGCGGAGTGGGGTGGAACGCTGGAGTTGCAGCGTGTGCTCCACCTCCGGCGTGCGGAGCAGCGAAACTTCCTCCTCCTCCTCCGTTATGACCGCCTGCTTTCGCTTGCGCAATCAGAGCCGCGCTCGCGAGGAGCGCGACCCAATAGAATTTAGTTTTCATAATTTTGGTCTCCTTTGTAGTGGTGCTTCTGAATCATTCTGTTAATCGATTAGCGAAGGCCACCCGCCACTCGCAGCGTTTCGCCGGTGATCCACGCGGAATCGGACGACGCGAGGAAGACCGCGGCAGGAGCAATGTCTTTGGGTTGGCCGATGCGGCCGAGCGGTGTCTCTGCTTCAATGCTTTTGCGAAGGTCGCCTTGGTCGAAGCCGGCTGAACGCACTCCTTCCGTTTCTACCAGGCCGGGATTGATGGCGTTGACGCGGATTTTGCGCGGCCCCAATTCTTTGGCCAGCGTTCTGGTGATGGCATCGACCGCGCCTTTTGTGCCGGTGTAAACCGACGAACTCGGCGGCGTCAATGACGTGACAGTCGAGCTAATATTGATAATGTTGCCGCCAGTGGAGTCGAATTGCTTGACCGCTTCCTGCGTTGCGAGCAGCAGGCCGAGAACATTTACATCAAAGTGTTTGTGAAATTGCTCCTCGGTGATCTCTTCAAGTGGCGACCACTCGTAAACTCCCGCGTTGTTGACTAGGATGTCGATCTTGCCGAAGGCTTTTTTAGCCTCGACAAAGAGATGTTCGATGTCTGCCTTCCTGGCCACATTTGCCCGAACGGCAATGGCTCTGCCGCCGCGCTTGGCAATTTGATCCACTACTCGGTCGGCTCCTTCTTTACTGGAAGCATAGTTGACAACGACGGCTGCGCCTTCGGCAGCGAACTGTTTGGCGATGTCAGCGCCGATTCCCTTCGAAGCGCCTGTCACGACCGCAACTTTTCCGTTCAATTTTCCATTTTTCATTGTTGTGTTCATTTTACTTTTTCTCCATTGATTTGGATTCCCTTGTGTTGATGCTTTTCTCCGTTTCGACTCTGCTGTTCCTGGGTATCGCGTTTTTATCCGGCACGCCCTGAGTCGGTGCGCCGTTTCTGGGCGCGTTGAAATTCTTCATTTCCTGCTCCTCTTGCAGTGCGTGCCGCGCCTGGAAACGCTCGATAATATCGATAACATTGCGGCTCATCGTATTCCTTTCGTTGTTGAGTTTTTTAGATTCGTTTGATCACTGGCCCCGAGCTTGAACAGGATCTTGCCGCTGCGATTGGGTCTCAAAGATTGCTCGAACGCTTCCTTGAACTGCTCGAGCGGGTAGACATGTTCCACTGCGGCGGAGAGCGATCCGTCAGCTACGAGGTCCGCCAGCGTCTGGTAAGTCTCCTGGATCTCTGTGCGGGGCGTGTTGCGTATCCAATTGATGAGCCAGAATCCGTGGAGGCTAAGACCACGGTAGATGAAGTCTTTGGGCGAGATGGCTGGGAACTGTCCACTTTGCATGGCGTAGACGACAATCGAGCCGCCAGTTTTGAGCGATTTGGCCAACTCTCCCACGGGAGTTCCGCCCACCGTATCGAGGACGAGACTAAGTTTCTTCCCGGCGAGGGCCTCCTCAATATCCTTGTGTAAGTTGGCGCCTTGGAGGACTACGCGGTCACCTCCCCACTGGTGCACCTGTTCGGCAGCTTCTTCCCGGCGGACAACATTCAGCGTCTTGACTCCTGCGAGCTTCGCGAGCGCAATGACGTATTGTCCCATGGCCGCGTTGGCCGCGGCTTGACCGATCCAGTCGCCGGGCATCAGGCGGACATATCGGTTCAGCAAGAGATAGGCGGTAACAGGGTTAATCCCTATCATCGAGAGTTGCAAAGGATCTGCTTCGTCGCTCATCGGCACGATGTTGCGCACTGGGGCAACAACGTGGTCTGCCCAAGTGCCCTGCTCGTAGGTCGGGATAATCAGGACTCGCTTACCCTGCAGAGCAGCATCAACCTTCGATCCAATCTTCTCGACTCGGCCAACACCCTCCGCGCCTACCGAGGATGGGAAGGCCGGCCGGACGCCATAGAGGCCGCGGACGTACAAGAAGTCCGATGGATTAATCGGCGCCGCTTCCATCGAGATGAGAACATCCTCCTGGCCAAGTGCCGGCTGGGAGACCGTGCTGAGCTCAATGACATCTGAAGGTTCGCCGTGAGCTACCAGTTGCAACCGCCGCAGTCTGTTCATGATTTTTTCTCCGTTGGTTTCGGGTTGGTTTGCTGATCAGCGTTTTTTGCGGACGCGGCATGCGGTTTAACTTCAGCGCCATCGCGCAATGCGTCAGTCGGGTTAGCAACGACCATTTCGTTTGGGCTCAGCCCGGAAAGAATCTCAACCTTGTCGCCGAGGTCGTGGCCAAGTTTCACCGCGTGGGCGCGAATCGTTTGTTTCGCATCGACAACCAGCACCTGCGGGCCGTCGGATCGGACCATGACGGCGTTGCCAGGAACAATCAGCGTTCGTTCATCGTGGGGCAGGGCAAATTTGATTTCGGCATACATGCCGGGAAACAGTTGGCCGTCGGGGTTAGGCACTTGCAGCTCGGTCAACAATGTGCGCGAGGCGGGATCAAGCGCGCCCGCGGTTCGGACAACCTTGGCTTCGAAAGTCTTGTCCGGAATTTCGCGGACTGAGACCGTCGCGATTTGTCCGGCGGCGATTGTGCGCGCCTGAGTTTGCGGCACGGTCACGTAGATGCGCAAGGTATCGGTCTGGGCAATCCGGAAAAGCGGCTGGCTTTGATTCGCGCTGCCTGCCGAAACCAGAATACCGTTGTCGATATTGCGCGCGGTGATAATTCCACTGAATGGCGCGACAATTTTTTCGAAGCCCTGCAATTCTTCGAGCCGTTTCACATTGGCCTGCGCCACCTTGACGTCGGCGTCGCGCGCATCGGCGCCGGATTTCTTCTCATCGAATTCCTGTGGAGACACGACTTTCTCATCCACCAGCTTTTGCCAACGGGTGAGCGTCGCGCGCGCGAGATCGGCATTCGCAACCGCTTGCGCCACATTCGCGCGTGCCTGATTCAATTCCTGGTCGACCTCCGGCGTTTCGATTTCCGCGAGTAACTGGCCCGCTTCCACTTTCGCTCCGATGTCGACGTCCCAGTGGCGGACGTAACCGTTCGTTCGCGCGTAGATTGCGGTTTCCTTAATGGCTTGCGTACTGCCGGGCAAAACAAGACTCGCTCCGTCACCCGGACCTTGCGACGAGATCACGCTAACGGTCGGCCGTTGATCGCGAACTGAACTCGTTAACGCGGCGTTTGCGCGCCAACGCGGCACCATTCCGACCAGGAACAAGGCGGCGAGGGCGACAAGAGTGCCGAGCACGGCACGCCCGCTTAGTCCGCGTCGACTTTTCTTGGCCGACGATTCGAGGTTCACTTTGAAAGTGTCAATGTGTTCGGTTGTAGTCATTCCGTTCTTCCTTTCTCTGAATTAACAACTCGTTAGGCACACGCTTACCGCAAACCTCCGGCGACGCGGATCGTTTCGCCCGTGACCCATCCGCTCTCGGACGAGGCGAGAAACACCGCCACGGGTGCAATGTCGCGCGGTTGCCCGACGCGACCCAGCGGCGTTTGCGCGATGGCCTGCTTTTCGAAATCGCTGCCGGGCATGCCAATGTCTCGATAGCCTTCGGTCTCGACCGTTCCAGGATTGATCGCGTTTACCCGAATGTTCTTCGGTCCGAGTTCTTTCGCCAACGCGCGCGTGATCGCGTCGACGGCCCCTTTGGTTCCAGTATAAACGGCGGTCGCCGGTGGCGTAAGGGATGTCGCGAGCGAACTAATGTTGATCACGCTGCCACCGTCTTTGCTGAAGTATTTGAGCGCTTCCTGCGTGGCGAGAATCAAGCCGAGCACGTTCGTGTTGAACTCCCGGTGAAATTCTTCTTCGGTGATCAACTCGAGCGGATCGAGGCGATAAACGGCCGCGTTGTTAACGAGCACATCGAGCCGGTCGAACGCTTTTTTCGTCTCGGCAAAAATGCGCTCGATGTCTGACTTCTTCGCCACGTCACCTTGCACCGCGATGGCCTTGCCGCCGCTTTTTGCGATCTCATCCACCACCCGATCTGCGTCTTGTTTGGATCTGGCGTAATTCACCACGACTTCCGCACCTGCGGCGGCGAGATGTCTGGCAATGTCGGCACCGATTCCTTTGGCTGCGCCGGTCACGACGGCAACTTTTCCTGCGAGTTTTTGTGTATTCATTGTTCCTTTGCTGTTGTGGGTTGTGATTTTGTTCCTAGAGCTGGGGGGCGGGCTCCAACTGCGAGCTGACAAGATCGGGATCGTCCTCAATCTGGCGCGGCCGGAGTTTGTGACGGATCACGCTGAAGACGAACGGCACGAGAAAAAGGGTCGCGATGGTGGCGAGAAAGAGCCCGCCGATGACCGCCCGCCCGAGCGGCGCGTTTTGCTCACCGCCTTCACCAAGACCGAGCGCCATCGGCACCATGCCGATAATCATTGCCATTGCCGTCATCAAGACTGGGCGTAAACGGGTGTGTCCAGCGGCGATGGCGGCATCGAGCGCCGTGCGGCCTTCGCGAAGCTGTTCGTTCGCGAACGTGATCATCAGGATGCTGTTCGAGGTGGCCACGCCGATGCTCATGATGGCACCCATCATCGACTCGACGTTAAAGGTGGTGTGCGTCAGAAACAGCATCCACAAAATGCCGGCGAACGCTCCCGGTAACGCGGTGATGATGATGAACGGGTCAGTCCAGGATTGGAAATTGACGACCATGAGGAAATAAATGAGGACAGCCGCGAAAATGAGGCCGAGGCCGAGCTTGCTGAACGCGGTGTTCATGCTTTCGACCTGCCCGCGGACGTTTATCGTGCTGCCGGGCGGAAGTTTCGGCCGAAGCTCGTTCACAATTTTTGTGACTTTGTCCGAAACACGGCCTAGATCGGCGCCCTGCACATTCGCGTAAATGTCGAATACCGGCTGGACGTTGGTGTGACTCTCTACCGCTGGCGTCTCCGCGCGCTCGAGTGAAACGACGTTGGTCAACAATTGCGGATGCGCCGCATCATTGCCGGCAAGCGAAGTTGAAAGCATGGAATCGACCGAGTTGACCAGATGCTGCGGCGTCTGGATCGCGACCGGATAATTGATTCCGGTTTTCGGATCTGCCCAGAAGTTGGGTGTGACCTGGGCGGTGCCGCTGAGCGAGATCAACAAACTGTTGGCAATGTCGCGCTCAGTGAAGCCGAGCTCCTGCGCACGAGTGCGATCGACTCTTACCAACATCTCCGGCGCATTCGTGACCTGGTGCAAGCCGACGTCAACCGCACCGGGGATTTGTTTCACCCGCGCTTCGATCTCGCGGGCAATGGCATAATTCGGTTTTTCGGCGTAACCGGCGACCTGAATATCGATCGGCGCCGGCAGACCGAAATTCAATATCTGGCTAACGATGTCGGCCGGTTGAAAATAAAAGCTCAAATCCGGAAACCGCTTCGCCAATGTTTCGCGCAGCGTTTTCAAATAAGCCGGAGTGGAACCGTGATGGTCCGGCTTGAGTGAGACCAGGATCTCGCCGTCGGCCGAGCTGATGGTGGAGTTGTCGGTGAAGGCGAGATTAACGCCGTAGGGCGTGCCGATATCGTCGAGGACCAATGCCAGATCGTTTGGCGGAACGACTTCACGGATGGTGTCCTCGACGCGGGAGAAGATCTGTTCGGTTTCTTCCAGCCGTGTTCCCGGCGGCGCGTTGACGTGGAGGCGGAACTGACCGGCATCGACTGTCGGAAAGAAATCGCGTCCAACAATCGGTAAAATCGCGAATGCGCTTCCAACCAGAACGGCGAAGAGAATGAAAACGGTGCCTCGATTCTGTAATGACCAGGCCAGCGCGTCGACATAGCGCCGACGCAGATTTTCGAAGCGACCCTCAAACGCTTTTTGAATACGCGTGAAGAAATTAGGCGCGGGTGCTTCGCTTTCGTGCCCGCGAATCATGTATTTTACCATCACCGGGACGAGCGTGCGCGACAGCAGATAGGACGCGAGCATCGCGAACACGACGGCGAGCGCGAGCGGCGTGAACAGGTATTTCGCTGGGCCGGTTAGAAACACGACCGAGACGAAGACGATACAAATTGCAAGAGTAGAGACGAACGCCGGCACCGCGATCTGCTGCGCACCGTCAAGGATCGCCCGCTGGACCGGTTTCCCTTGCGCAAGATTGCGGTGGATATTTTCGATCTCGACCGTGGCGTCATCCACCAGGATGCCGATGGCGAGCGCGAGCCCGCCAAGTGTCATCACGTTGAGCGTGTAGCCGAGCAGGCTGAGGATCGATAACGACGCCAGGATCGACAATGGAATCGAAACCATGACGATGAACGTGCTGCGCCAATTACCGAGAAAGAGCAGGATCATCGTGGCGGTCAGCAGCGCCGCGATCACACCCTCTTTCACCACACCGCTGATAGCCGCGCGCACGAAGATCGATTGATCGAACAGCTCGGTCATTTCGAGTCCAGGAGGCGCGGCCGCGCGCATTCCCGGAAGCAACGCTTTAATTTGATTGACGATGTCGAGCGTCGACGCGCCGCCGTTCTTTAAAATTGTGAGCAGCGCCGACGGATTCCCGTCTTTGCGCACGACATTGGTTTGCACCGAAAATCCATCGCGCACGTGCGCGACATCGCGGATGTAAACCATCGAGCCGTTGACCTGCTTGATCGGGACATTGTTCAGCTCGGCGACAGTGTCGGGGCTGCCGTTGAGTCCAATAATGAATTCGCGCTCGGCGATCTTTGCCGTCCCGGTCGGCAGCGTCAGGTTTTGGGCATTGATCGCATTGCTGACATCGAGAGGCGAAAGACCTTTCGAAAGCAACGCTTGCGGGTCGAGATCGACCATGATCTGACGCGGCTTGCCGCCGAATGGAAGGGGGAGCGTTGCGCCCCGAACCGGCGCGATCGCCTGCCGCACACGATAAAGTCCGTAATCGTAGAGTTGCGCCTCACTCAAAGTCTTACTGCCAAGTGCAAGTTGTAGAATCGGGACGCTCGAAGCGTTGTAGCGAATGATGAATGGCGGCTGAGTTCCGGGCGGCATGCGCCGTAAAATTGTTTGCGACACCGCCGTCACCTGTGCGATCGCCGCATCAATGCGCACGTTCGGTTGAAAGAAAATGCGAATGACCGATGTGCCGGACATCGTCTGCGACTCAATGTTTTTCACGTTATCGACCGCGGACGAAATGGTGTATTCGCTGAAGGTCGTGATCTGTTTCGCCATCTGATCTGGCGAAAGCCCGGTGTATTGCCAGACGACCGTCACAACCGGGATGTCGATCTCGGGAAAAATGTCGGTCGGGGTCGTCTTGATCGACGTGATACCGAGCAACAAAATGAGCAGCGCCATCACGACGAACGTGTATGGACGCCGCAGCGCTAGTTTAACTATCCACATAACGCGAGACTTGGTTGATAGTTTGGGATCTCGAGGAAACGATGCGGAGCCAAGAGATCATTGTGCTTAGTTTCCGCCGGTGGCAGGCCGAGCTTATCGACATGCGCCTCGACCAAATCGGGAAGAACCAGATGCGGGAACAATGATAATTCCCATGCCTTTTCTTCTTCTTCGTCGAGGACGAGATGGATGATTTCGCCCAAGCCTGGGTAAGCCTGTTCGTAGTCTTGCTGTAACCTTTGTTTCAGCTGCGTAATCGCGGCCGACACTGTCTGGAGGAAAACCGGGGTTGCTGCTTCTGGTTGCTGGTCAGTTGTCATGAGGCTGAGTTTTTCTGTTTTCATCGGTTTATACTTGACTAGTCGTCTATAAAATTGGCAAAAAAAAAGAGATTGTTACGAGGACGTTGCCTGTACCTGTTTTACGCCCAAAACATCCATTGCGACCCGCTTGAAATCGCGGAGCAAGCTGAGGTCGTTTTGAATTCGCGCTTGAGCAAGCGTGCCGTGATAACAGGCAAAGAGCGCTCTCGCCTTCGCTTCGGGATCCGGCGCCTCAATCAACCCTTGCGCATGCGCGTCCCGAATAGCGGACTCGAAATACTTTATCTTCCGATCCCAGATGCGGTCAACGGTATTGCGCACGCCCTGGTCTTGTGTGCTCACTTCGCTCCCGATGCTTAAGAGAGGGCATCCGAGGATGGAGCCGCACGCTTCCTGAAGCTCGGCCAGACGGTCGTGCACATAATCGAAGTAGCGATCGAACCGATCGAGGGGTGGAATTGTTGGTGAAAAAAGAGAGTCCATGTTCGCCTTGTTTTTGTTCCATTCTGCTTCCAATGCAGCGGCGGTGAGCTCGGACTTCGATTTGAAGAAATAATAAAAGCTGCCCTTTTTTGCGCCGGCCCGCTCGCAGATCGCGTCCACTGAAGTGGTGCCGTAGCTGTTTTCCCACATCAAATCGAGCGCCGCGTCGGTCAGGCGCTTCTTCATGTCACTTACTCTTGGCATACAAGCAGAATAACGATATAGACTAATCAGTCAACTATTTTT
>DATMPQ010000330.1:0-9313 GCA_035567015.1 Chthoniobacterales bacterium
TTTCTCCTCGCTTCGAGCCGTCACCACCGGCAATAATCGCGGGACAAACCTATGAATTACAACGAACTCATTCAGCTTTATTTCGAGCGCGGCAATTCCATGCAGGCGTACTGGAATCTTTACGTCATCATCATCGGCGGATTGCTCGCGTTCTCTTCATTGCGCAAACAGCCCGCGGCGATCACCACCGCGCTGGTCTCAATTCTATTCGCCTTGTTCGCGTATAAAAATCTCGATGCCATGCACGATGTCACGGCGCAGCGGTTTGCTACGCTTCAAGCGATCAAACAGTTCGACTCGAGCGGCGCGACCGTGCCCGGCTCGAAACAAGTGCGAGATCTGCTCGAGCCGACTCTTACGCCGGCCACGTACGGAAGCGTGCGCGCCACGCACGTCACCAGCGATATTCTTACCATTGCGGCAATTTGGGCGATGGAGTTTCGTAGGAGAAAACTCCGCCAATCAGCAACAGCCCCGTGAGGGTATCAACGCAATTGGCCAAAAGGCCCCGGCGCTTCGGTGACATCGAACGCTGGACAGAATTCGTTCGAACGAGACGGATGAACGGGGCGCTTTCGTTTATTTCAAACACGAAGAACGCGGCATCGGTCCGAAATAAGCGTCGCAGATGATCGAGATGCTGGCGCGGCAAGATCGGCAGCATTCTTTAAGCGCGGCACCGATGCATCCGATTCAAGGTAATTTCGGAGGTGCTCGCAGCAAAATCACCTATTCGGTCCGCATTCATTCCGTGCTACAGCGAGTTTGTGGTGAACGAGCAAGATCACGTCGATAAGCCGGAACCGCGCTGGCAGGCGCTGCTTGCATTCCTGGCAGTGGGCGCAATTTATCTGGCGCTGCCGCGTTCGCTGATCGTTGGGCCAATTTGGCTCCTGCCCACACTGATTGTTGTCTTGCTCGTCCCAACTGTCGTCAGTCATCGCACGGGACGACGGTCACTTAATCGCGTTCTCGGCACCATCATCAATGGGATCACCACGCTGGCACTAATCGGATCGGTGATTTTGCTGGTGAGAGCATTGCCGTCGCACAAAGAGTCGCCGCTCCAGCTACTGCTTTCGGGCGCATTGCTCTGGCTGACCAACGTGATCGTTTTCGCGCTGTGGTACTGGCGACTCGATGGTGGCGGACCAACCATACGCCAAGAGCTGAAGAAGTTCGGCAGCACCAGCTTTCTTTTCCCGCAAATGCAAGTCCCACACGATGAGCGCGCTCAATTTGAATGTACGCGCTGGCGGCCGCGCTTTATCGATTATCTTTTCGTGGCCTTTACCCAGAGCTCCACGTTCGGCCCGACCGACGCGCCGCTGCTGGCGCGCTGGGCGAAAATTCTCGCGATGATCCAAATTTCTATTTCACTCAGTATCGTGGTTCTTCTGATCTCGCGCGCAGTCGGCGTGCTGTAAGACTGACCGTTAAAGCGTTGAAGCGTTACATCGCTTCACGAATCTCGATTCACGAATTACCCTTTATGAATTGGACGTTGGACGTTGAGCATTGGACGTTTCCTGTTGCATGAACTCTTGGATTGGCACATCGGGTTTTCAATACGCAGAGTGGAAGGGAAATTTTTATCCGGAGGATTTGCCAGCGAGCAAAATGCTGCCGTTTTACGCGGAGCGATTTTCGACCACGGAGATCAATTACACCTTTCATCGCATTCCGTCGGCGAAGACGATCGAGAATTGGAACACGCTGACGCCGGAGAGTTTTCGTTTCGCGCTGAAAGCGCCGCAGAAGATTACGCATTGGTCGAAGCTGCGCGATTGCGCGGATACGCTCGAATACTTTTGCAAAGTCATTTCCGGGCTTGGCGACCGACAAGGCCCGGTCTTGTTTCAACTGCCACCGAACTTCAAGAAAGACGCCGATGTCTTGAGTTCTTTCCTGCGCGAGCTGCCATCGATGCGGGCGGCGTTTGAGTTTCGCCACGAATCATGGTTTGAGGACGATATTTTTGGACTCTTGAAGTCGCGCAACATCGCGCTCTGCATCGCCGACACGGAGACGATCGCAACGCCCAAAAAAATCTCCGCCGATTACGGGTATCTCCGTCTGCGTCGCGAGGATTACCAGAAGATCGACATAGAACGCTGGGCCAAGTTCGTTGAAGAACAAAAAGAGAATTGGCGAGATGTTTTTGTGTATTTCAAACATGAGGAGAGCGGTATCGGGCCGAAATTAGCGACGCAGATGATAGAGAGGCTCAAGCCAGATCGGCAATTGTAGGGCGACCGCCTCGGTCGCCGTTTTGATGTTGGCAGGCGACGCGCCTGCCCTACAATTTTGAACGCGACGCAGTGATAAACTCAATCGCCAGAAGTTTGGAAGATGTTCGCGAGCAAATCGCGCAAGCAGCCACAAAAGCTGGTCGCGCGGTTGGTGATATCGAGCTCGTCGCGATCACGAAGACGCACGATGCCGAGAAGGTCCGGGCCGCTTACGAGGCCGGTCAATCCTTGTTTGGGGAAAGTCGTGTCCAGGAAGCGCGTGCCAAGATTCCAGAGTTGCCGTCAAATTCGCGCTGGCATTTTGTTGGACACCTGCAGAAGAACAAGATCCGGCATGCGCTGCCGCTCTTCGAGTTAATTCACAGCGTTGATTCACTCGCGCTCGCGCAAGACGCGGACCGGATCGCCGCGGAGGAAGGAATGCATCCGCGCGTGCTGCTTGAAGTGAATGTGGCAGGTGAGGGGAGTAAGTTCGGTTTCAAGCCGGAAAAGTTGCGAACTGAAATGGAGACGCTTCTTGCCCTGGATCGATTGTCGATCGAAGGATTGATGACCATTCCGCCGCTTGCGCCCGAAGCGGAGGCGTCACGAAAATATTTTATCAAACTTCGTGAATTGCGTGACGCGCTCGAAAAAGAATTCCGTGTTAAACTTCGGCATCTCTCGACGGGAATGACGAATGATTTCGTGATTGCGATCGAGGAAGGGGCGACGCTCGTACGCGTCGGGACGGCGATTTTCGGAGAAAGAAGGCGCAAGAAACGCGAATGTTGAAACATCAGCATGAATCATCGAATCTCGATTCACGTTTCACGATTCTCGGAGCCCGCCGGAAGGACTCGGGAGCATTCGTAATTCGTTAAAGCGTCAAACCGTTACATCGGCGCAATCTAGCCTAAGGATTGCTCTCAAGATCGGTATCATGTTAAGATCGACCATCATGCGTCTGGAACCGACGGACATTCAACAAATCGGAAATGAGCTTGCCATTCATTGGAACGATGGGACCGAATCTTATTTCGGCCTCGAGTTTCTTCGCCGCGCCTGTCCCTGCGCGGCGTGCGGCGGAGAGCCGGATGTGCTCGGCAACATTGCGCGACCGAGCGTGACTTACTCGCCGGAAAGTTTTGAGCTGGCGGGTTTCGAGTTCATAGGCGGTTATGCGGTGCAGCCGCGCTGGCGTGATGGGCACGGCACCGGCATTTATAGCTTTCAATACCTGCGCCGGCTGGCGGCGGCGCATGTTCCGAATCAATCGACATGAAGGCGACGACCAAGATCTTTATTATTGCGTTCTGTATTTCGCTTTGTGGCGGCGGAATACTTTTTAGTTCACGGGAACGGGTAAAAGAGAGCGCGCCGAAAAGTCAGATCGCGCCGGTGATAAATCGCCAGCCGCAGCGCGGCATCTGGCTGCGCGTTTGAGACGTTGGAGGGACGCGCTCAGTCGCGTCCCCAATATTTGGGACTCGACGCGGCGAGTCCTCCGGTTCCTATGTCGGAATCGTCACACGCAGCAGAGTTGTTCCCTCGGTCAGCGGCTTCAATTGTCGATCTTGTAACGAAGCCGGCACGAGAAAGAATTCTCCCGGCGTAAGATCAACATCGGCGCAGCGTAATTTCCCGCTCAGGCAATGGACAATTGCGAATTTTCCGCGCGGTGCGACCTCACGAGGCGCGCTCAAATTCCATTTCTGCACCTCGAACAAATTGTGCCTGACGAGCAGCTCGCCTTTCGGTTCCACAAGTTGCGGCTCGCAATCGTTGAAGTCGATACATTGCAGCCCTTGATCGATATGCAACTCCCGAGCTTTACCGTTTTCGTCGAGACGATTCCAATCGAACACGCGATAAGTCGTGTCGCTGTTTTGCTGGATTTCCACCAGCAGATTGCCCGCGCCGATTGCATGGAGGCGGCCGGTTGGTAAAAACATCGCGTCCCCGGCTTTCACCCCAATCGTGTGGACAAGCTCTGCCGCTGTCCCCGATTCAAGGGCGTTTTTGAATTCGCTGCGCGCGGTTTGCTTGCGCAGCCCGACAAACAATTCGGCTTTGTCGTCCGCCGCAGCCACGTACCAGAATTCGGTCTTGGGTTCGCTTCCTAACTTGGCAGCGATTGTTTCCGTCGGATGCACTTGCAGAGAAAGTTTCTCATGCGCGTCGAGCAGTTTTACGAGTAGCGGAAACCGCGGACTGTCGGGCAAGTCCCCGAAAACTTCTTGTCGATCTTGGGTCCAAAGTTCGTGCAATGTTTTTCCACGCAACGCTCCGTTGCGCACGACGCTTTGCGCTTCTTCGCGATCGACGATTTCCCACGATTCGCCGATGCGTGCTTTCGGCGGCAGATTTTTTCCGAACTTCGATTCAAGCCGCCGGCCACCCCACATTCGTTCCATAAAGATGGCCTTGAAGGTGAGGGGACCGGTCAGATTGGGTTGAGACATGCGACAGTTTTGAAAATGTAGCGGCAGCCGCCCGCCACGCCATAACACATTGCGACGGCGGGCGCCGGGTGCGACTGGTTTGTGCCGGTGGATCGAGCGGTCGTCGGCGCGGCGACCTCGAACCTAAAAGTAGCCGCGAATAAATAACATCGCCCCCGAAGGCGTTCGCGGCCGATCCGTCTTTTCGTCCGAGAAGTTTTTCACCAGTTGTGAATGGGAATGATTCCCATACACTCACCGCTTCATTGAACACCAAGCTCAGATCGTTTCTCAAATATTGGTTGCCTCTGCTGATTTGGCTGGGCGTGATTTTCATTGGTTCGACGGGCGTGCTTTCCGCCGAGCAGACTTCGCGTTTCATTGTCCCATTCTTACGCTGGCTTGATCCAAAAATCTCCATCGCGACCATTTTATCGATTCATTTCGCACTGCGGAAGCTTGGCCATCTCATCGAGTACGTAATTCTCGCCGTGCTGCTTTGGCGCGCGTTGCGCGGCACGTTAACATCGACCCGAAACCTCGCGATCGCGTCGCTCGTTTTTATGGTGTCGGCGATTTTCGCCGCGTCGGATGAGTTTCATCAATCTTTTATTCCGTCGAGAACGGCTTCGTCGAAGGATGTGATGATTGACATTTGCGGAGCTCTGGTCGGGTTGACGATCTGTTGGATTTTCCGCCGCAAGCGGCGCGCCCCGAAAATATTTTGAATCAGGAAAGCAGAGCCTGCCCGCCGCGGCGGGCAGCCAGAAAAAGATATGCAAATCGGCAATCGGCAATGCAAAGACTGGGCCTGACTGGGCTCGAACCAGTGACCCTGCGCTTATCAAGCGCATGCTCTAACCAACTGAGCTACAGGCCCGTTGCCGGCGCAGCCGGCCAATGATTGATCTCGGATTTGCGAGTCTCGATTTGAAGTAAATCGCGCGCAAGTGCGCTTTTTCGAAAAGATTGGAAATCTGCGGTTTATGGGCGATGCAAAATCGGCATGAACGAATCGTCCGGTCCTGGTCGGCGCCATCGCCGTTCAAATTATAAAGAGGTTTGGACGGCGCTTTCCGCAACTGAGGCCGCGGCAAAGACGCACGTCGGCGGAAGCGAGGATGAAGAAGAGTTAACGCGCAGCGGAATTGGCACGACGAATTTTCTGTTGGAAAACATTGGCGTGGATTCCGGTGACGTTGTTCTGGAAATCGGCTGCGGGATCGGCCGCGTGGGCAAACAACTTGCGTCGCGCTGTCGAAAATGGATCGGCTGCGATGTGTCGCCCAACATGCTGAAGCTGGCCGCGGGACGGCTGCGCGAGTTTTCCAATGTCGAGCTTGTCGAGATATCTGGGCATGACCTCAAGCCGATCGCCGATCGCTCGATCGATTTTGTGTACTGCACGGTCGTCTTCATGCATCTGGAGCAGTGGGATCGCTACAATTACGTGGAAGAAGCGTTTCGCGTTCTGCGCGGGGACGGGAAATTCTATGTCGATAGCGCAAATCTATGTTCGGACGCGGGCTGGGCGATCTTCGAGAGACATCGGCTCTTCAAACCGACGGAGCGGGCGGCGCACATGACCGAATGCTCTACACCGCAGGAGTTGCACGAGTACTTAAAGCGCGCGGGCTTTGAAGATATTCAGATTAAACCGGGTAGCGAGCTGGTAAGCGTTTGGGGGAGGAAGCCGGTAAAGGCGTCAGGCGGAATAGCGGGCTTATAACCGCCAATTGCCACCGGATTGTGGCGCACGGCACGACAGCCCCGAAAGCTTTCGGGGCTGGAGGCAAGGGGATTACGCTCCCGCTAGTGCATCCGACAATGTTCCCCTTTTTGTTGGATTTTGCCTCCACGCCTTTCAGGCTTTGGAGGCAAGGGGATTCGAACCCCTGACTTCCAGCTTGCAAAGCTGGCGCTCTACCAACTGAGCTATGCCCCCGTTGAAGAAAATTGATAGTTGATGGTTGAGAGTTAAGGGAAAAGCAAGTGGAAGAAGTTCGCCAACGCGCGGGCGCGTTGGCCAGCACGTGAGGCGCATGCGCTTCCCAGAGTGATTTTTCCGCGGCCGGCGACCGCGGCTACAGAAAATGCAAAAGCGGGTCATCCGCGTTGTTGAAAAAAGGAAATGCCGGCCCCGAACGCTTTCGGGACCGGCATTTTAGTCGATGTGCAGCAAAGACTGAATTGTGCGTTACCGTCGTTTCTCTCTGAGCCCCGGTTTCTTTCGATTCCGAGGTCTTAACGGCATCTTCAAGCTCCGAAGAGCCTGACCTTAGCCGTCGACCTGTGCTTAGGCGCACGATTTCCGAATCTCGATTGCTCGAATCTCAGATCTCGGCGTCAAGCGCTTCTCCTTAGAAAGGAGGTGATCCAGCCGCAGGTTCCCCTACGGCTACCTTGTTACGACTTCATCCCAGTTACCGCTCATAGCGTAGAAGGCTGCCTCCCTTGCGGGTTAGCGCGCCGGCTTCGGCTACAAGTGACTTCCATGATGTGACGGGCGGTGTGTACAAGGCCCGGGAACGTATTCACGGCGCCGTAGCTGATGCGCCATTACTAGCGATTCCGGCTTCATGGAGTCGAGTTGCAGACTCCAATCCGAACTGGGCCCAGTTTTCGATAGATTTCCTCCACCTCGCGGTCTCGGATCGTTCTGTACTGGGCATTGTAGTACGTGTGCAGCCCTGGCCGTAAGGGCCATACTGACTTGACGTCGTCCCCACCTTCCTCCCCGTTTCACAGGGCAGTCTGAACAGAGTGCTCGACCCTCGCGGGTCGGTGGCAACAGTTCACAGGGGTTGCGCTCGTTGCGGGACTTAACCCAACATCTCACGACACGAGCTGACGACAGCCATGCAGCACCTGTGCAAATTGTCCCTTTCGGGACTCACTGGCTTTCACCAGCTTAGAGATGCATGTCAAGGCCAGGTAAGGTTCTTCGCGTTGCATCGAATTAAGCCACATACTCCACCGCTTGTGCGGGCCCCCGTCAATTTCTTTGAGTTTTAATCTTGCGACCGTACTCCCCAGGCGGCGCGTTTAACGCGTTAGCTCCGGCACAGAAGGGGTCGAATCCTCCCACACCAAACGCGCACCGTTTACTGCCAGGACTACCGGGGTATCTAATCCCGTTTGCTCCCCTGGCCTTCGTGCCTCAGTGTCAGTAACTGTCCAGAGATCCGCCTTCGCCACTGGTCTTCCTTACGATATCTACGCATTTCACTGCTACACCGTAAATTCCAATCTCCTCTCCAGTACTCGAGCACCGCAGTATCAAGTGCAGTTTCGGGGTTAAGCCCCGAGATTTCACACCCCACTTACGGCGCCACCTACACACCCTTTACGCCCAATGAATCCGAACAACGCTTGAGACCTCTGTATTACCGCGGCTGCTGGCACAGAGTTAGCCGTCTCTTCCTCTTCTGGTACTATCAAGCCGGTAGCAGTTACGTACCGGCACTTGTTCCCAAATGACAGGAGTTTACAACCCGAAGACCTTCATCCTCCACGCGGCGTCGCTCCTTCAGGGTTTCCCCCATTGAGAAAAATTCTCGACTGCTGCCACCCGTAGGTGTCTGGACCGTGTCTCAGTTCCAGTGTGACTGGTCGTCCTCTCAGACCAGCTACCCGTCAAAGCCTTGGTGAGCCGTTACCTCACCAACTAGCTGATAGGCCGCGGGCTCCTCAAAAAGCAGTAGCTTGCGCCACTTTTGATTTCGGGAAGATGTCTCCCCTGATCACATGCGGTATTAATTCGGCTTTCGCCGAGCTATCCCCCACTTTAAGGCAGATTGCCCACGTGTTACGCACCCGTTCGCCACTAGACTTCTTTCGGTATTGCTACCAAAAGAAATCCCGTTCGACTTGCATGTCTTATCCACGCCGCCAGCGTTCGTTCTGAGCCAGAATCAAACTCTCCGTTAAAAACGTCAGGCGATGAATCTCAGCAGACTCATCACCAAAGTTTGATAGTGCCGGTAGTCGCTATAACCACCGGCGATCTGACTTTTCTTACCACGTAAAATGAATCGACGAATCGATCCATCACGTGGGCTTGTCCGATCTACTAAATATTTCGATCAAAGAAACCAACACTCAAGCCGCTAAGCCTGAGCTGGTAACGCACAATTCAATTTTCGCTGACTTCACATTTTGAAATCCGCTTCGGATTCCATCACGCCGTAAAGCCCAAAGGGCCGAAGGCGGACAAATCCAGTCGTGCACGGACTCAAAACCAAACTGTCAAAGATCCACCCGTTCCACCCGGGTACAGCAACAAATCCCAGCTTTCTGAGCACGATTAACCGATAACCGCTAACAGATAACTGGGTTCGCTTCGAACCCTTGAAGAACGCCCGGCCACCGGCCGAACCGCTTAACTGCGGATCAACAACATATAGCAGTTGCCCAAGCCTGCAAGCGGAAAATCTTGCGATTTTTGCAGAATTTCAGCCTGCTCTGAGCGACCAGCGGAAGTCGAATGGGTCAAAGCACATTTTGCATATTTTTCGCCCGGAGCGGCAATCGTTCGATACACGGCAAACCCAACCCGTCACCAGTTGAACATCTGCTTCTCCACCGTGCCGTGGTCGCCGTGTTGAAGCACTCCGTGACGCCCTCAGCCACACCCAG
>DATMPQ010000331.1:0-5556 GCA_035567015.1 Chthoniobacterales bacterium
CCAGCCCATCACGCCAAGCTGATAGAGCAACGGCCCGTAATCTTTGCCGTTGACCACGCAGGGATGCACCGAGCCTTCATCCACCCGGCAGCCGTGCGCGTTAGCGATTACACCACACGCCACCACTGAGCCTACCGGCGCAAACGTTACGAGGCCGATGAGGACGAGAACGATCCAATAAAGAATCCAAGGGAATCGTTTTCGAACGGGTAAAGGCGGCGGATTCACGGCAGCAGGCTCAGACGTCGAGCTATTATTGTCGGGAATCTCGGCAACGCACAAGCGACAAACTCGGATGAGCGCGGAACCTGCGCGGCGAGAACTTTTACGAGCGAGAATCGGACATCAGCCCTTCAGGCGCCCGATGCCTCTTCTTGAATCCAAACACACTCCGAGACGCATCCTATCAGAAGGGCAATCTATGGAATCGACATCCGCAAACAGCAGGAGATTGAGATTAAGATTGGGTTCATTTGGCCTGGGTGTGCTGGCTTCTGCGATCGTATTCGGAGTAGCGCTATCGGTTTCAGAGGACCTTCGCCTTCTATATATCATCGGAGCGATTTTGCTTTTTTTCGGCGCGACCTGGGTGGGCGCTAAGAGCGAGCGAGAATGGCCGAGCGCTTGTCTATTATATCTGCCGTTGGCCGGGATGTTTAGCTCTTTCGTTTTGCAACAGTTGCCGTTCCTCTGGCCGGATCTGTTGTTATGGGCTCTCGCCACCGTCCTCGGTTTGTTTCTGCTAGCCACTCGGGTGGGGAGCCGAGTAAGGACCTCCGGAGTGGTCGTCTTGCTCGCCATCTCGGCCTGGTACTGCATGTCTTACATCCCTGATCAGATGAAGCATGCCATGAACCATTTTGGTGATGGCGCTGCGCCCGCGTTTGCCTTTCAAGCTGTCAGCGAGGGAGCGGTGCCGACCACCGCGACGCCAGGGAAAATTTTGGTGATCGATTTCTTTGGCACGTGGTGTCCTCCTTGCGTCGCGGAGCTGCCGGAAATCGCACTTGTTAGGGCAGGTTTACAAGACAGACGCGACATCGAATTTGTTGTTGTCGCAACCAACTCCGGCGGAGACACGCCCGAACGTTTGCGGTCCTTCGGCCGATTACGGCACATCACACTTCCCCTCGCTTTCGATCAGCGGGGCAAAGCGCACACTGCATTCGGTCTGAGCGGATTTCCCGGATTAGTGGTCATTGATCGAACTGGCCGTGTGCGTCTTACACGAGAAGGATACAACAGTTCCGAAACCACCTTCCGCACCGACCTGACTCACCTGTTAGAGAGCCTGTAGGCCCTATTTTCTTAGGCTAACCGATTTCCGGCTTTGAGCGCTAGCGTTTACTTCTTCAAGTCAGCAGCGATTTCGGCGAAATGGGCGAGGACGGGTTGGAGATCTGCGATTTGACGGTCCTCTCGCCTCCCCCTCATTTGAAAACGACTTTGCTCTCCGGTGCTTCTTCATAGGTTACCTCATGGCCCGGAGTCCACTCTCCGTTCTTCAAATACTCGGCTTTGACATGAAACTTTCCGTTAGGCAGGACTTCGCTAGTCGAGCGCACTTCAGTCACGCCACCGGCGCTGCCTTTCACATCTTCGTGCGTGATGAACTTCCCATCCCTGGTCTCAAGAGTACCAGTGGTCATATAGCCCTCAGTGGTAAAGTAGTAAAAGGAGATGACCTTCCGCTGGTCATCCCAAATGAGCAGCGTTTCGCCGCCGTATGTACCATCATTGATCGAATGAAGCAGCCGGATCGCCTGACCGTTCAGCGCGCGTTCCCACTTTTGCACATCGACTGTAGGTTTAGCGGGTTTTGAGTCTTTGAACGTTCCTCTCCACGTTTTCTCCAGCAACGGACGCAAAGGTTCCAGATGAGAATTCAGCGGGAGCTCTTCGACTGGTGTAACCGCGAGTGCGCTGCCGAGGCAAAACAAAGATAAAAAGAATTTGAATTTCATATAAGATTTTGGTTTTCCCCATTCTGCCTGACGCTCGCCGAGGCGTATTGGAAAAATTTTACCTTATGCGGCCCGGACGAAATTGCGCTCACCTTCCAAACAGCGACCGAGGTAGGCGGAAGGGTTCAGCCCGGAGAAGTTGACGAAGTCGTGGACGAAGTGGGATTGGTCAAAGTACCCACAAGTACAGGCGACGTCCGCCCAATTTATTTCCGCGCGTGTTTGCACTTCGAGCAACACCTTCTGAAAACGGCGAATACGGCAAAACACCTTGGGCGAGAGGCCGGTTTGTCGCCGAAACAGGTCGATGAAGTGTTTGTGGCTGAATCCGACCTGGCTTGAAACGGAGGTAATTGTCTGAAGATTTGGCTCAGCCATGTACCGATCGAGAGCCCAGGCAATCGCAACGCTCTGGCGTTGCCGTAATTTATTCTGAGCAAGCCTCCCACTCAGCAACCGTTCGAGAATAGCAAATTTTGAAGCAGCCGTGCAGGCCGCAAGCAATTGGTCGCGCCAATCCCAAACGGTACGACCCCAAACCGCGTCCAACTCGACAACGTGCCCAGCCAGTTCGTCTGCCGGAAGTCCGAGAAAAGCCGCCGCGCCCCCTGGCTTAAAGTGGACTCCGATCATTGATGATCGCGGCAGGGCGTCGATAACCAGGAACTTCGAGTGGACGCCGGAAATCCAACCTCGTTTGAAAGCGTCGTACCCGGTCGAATCCGCACGATGGAAGAGCTTTCGCGGAGTTTCCTGAAGATTAATGATGAGCTCAAATGTGCCATCGGGTAAGACATGTTCACGGTCATGGTCGGGTGACAAATCGGCATAGTACCAAAAGAAATCCACATATTGATTTAGGGGCGGAGTGGGGATGTGCCGATAAATGCTCATGTTGCGCCTCGCCAGCCAGAATGCGAGAAAACTCCCGAGTTTTCAATCCGGTAACCGAGATTTTTGGGATCAGCGTAACATTTTAACGGGCCAAAGATATAATTCGTGGCGGAGATAATGCGATCTGGTCTTCTTCCGCAACGGGTCACCACTGGATTCGCGTCGCATAAATAACGACGACGGCTTTGCTCCATTCCGCGTTTCAGATTTTAGCTTTTCAAGAACGCTTCCTTGTTCACAACGTATGGCATCTTGGTCGGGTCGCCGCCGTAGTTCCCTTCCAGCACGTCGATCAATGCCTGGGCGGTGCGCCCAGCCATGCCTTTGTCGGGATCGACCGAGAGCCGCGTGATCTGCGCGCCACTGGCGAAGTGATGGAACAGCCGGGTGCGGTCGGCGATTTCGGGATCGAGGAGTGGCGAATCCGGCGGCAGAGGCTCTTTCTCAAAGACGTCGAGCGCCGCCCCGGCGATGACGTTCTCTTTCAGCGCTTTGGCGAGGGCCTTCTCGTCCACGACCGGCCCGCGTGAGCTATTCACCAGGTACGCCGTCGGCTTCATCAGTTTGAGCGTCTTCTCGTTGATGAGGTGATACGTCGGCTTGTCGGTTTCGCCCTCGCGCAACAGCGGCACGTGAATGCTCACATAATCGGCGCCGGTAAGTGCCTCCTCGAACTCAACGTACTTGATCCAGGTCTTCTCCTTCTGGATCCCCTTGACGTGGCGCAGGTCCATCAACTCCTGGATGGAGGCGATGTACTTGTCATTGTGATACGCCGGGTCGTAGCACAACATGTTCATGTCGAACCCCGAAGATTTCTTGATCATCGCCAGGCCGATACGCCCGGTGCCGATGATTGCGATGGTTTTGCCAGTGACTTCGTCGCCAAGGAATGGCAGGAATGGGTGCCACGATGGCCACTTCTGTTCACGCACCAGGCGCTCACTCGCGTACATCTTGCGTGCCAACATGCCGAGCATGAGAAACGCGAACTCGGCGGTCGCTTCGGTGAGCACATCGGCAGTGTTCGTGAATGGGACCCTGTATTTGTTCGCGTCGGCGCGGTTGATGTTATCGAAGCCGACGGCGATCTGCGCCACGACCTTGAGCGAGCCCTTGCCCGCTTCGAAGATCTCGGCGTCGATGGGATCGCGGAGCGTGGTGATCAACCCATCGATGCCGTTCTTCACTTTCTCGATGATCAGTTTCTTCGGCGGCGCCTCGGGGCCCTGGAAGACCTCGAGCTCGTAGCCGCGCTCGCGAAGACGATTCTCGGCCGGATCGCCGATGCGGGAGGTGGCAAAGATTCGTTTCTTGTCGGTCATGACGGCAAAATCGTTATCACTTATCAGTTATTGATCCGACGTTCCGCAATCCGCATTCCGAAATTGTTTAAAGGTTCTTTTTCGCCCAGGCACCGACGCGATCGAGTGCTTTCTCGATGTTCTCGATCGAGTTGGCCACGCTGAAGCGCAAATAGCCTTCGCCGAAGTCGCCGAAGGCGGTCCCGGACAGCGCAGCGACGCCGGCGTCGTCGAGCAGCGCGTCGGCCAGTTTCTTCGATGGCCACCCGGTTCCCTTGATGTTGGGGAAAACGTAGAACGCGCCCTTGGGCAAGCGGCAGGAGAAACCTTTGATCTTGTTAAGCCCGGCGACCATCACGTCGCGCCTTGTCTTGAACTCGGCGCACATCGCCTCGACCGAGGCCTGCGGCCCGCGGAGCGCCTCGATGCCGGCGATTTGCGTGAAGCTGGCGGTGCAGGAGTTGGAGTTGGTCATCAAGCGGGCGATATGCGTCGCCAGATCGGCGCGCATCACGCCGTAGCCCATCCGCCAACCGGTCATGGCGTAGGTCTTGGAAAAGCCGTCGAGCAAAATGCAGCGCTCCTTCATCCCGTCCACTGACATGATGGAGTGGTGCTCACCCTCGAAGATGAGGCGACTGTAAATCTCATCGCTCAGCACCATGATGTTGCGGTCGCCGATCGCCCGCGCGATGCCGTCGATGTCGTTCTTCGTCAGCACGCCGCCGGTGGGGTTCTGCGGCGAATTCAGGATGATCAGCTTTGTGCGATCGTTGATCAGCCCGCCGAGTTCGCCGACATCGAGCCGGAAATCCATTTCCTCGCGTAAGCGGATCGGCACGGCCTTCGCGCCGACGTAGTTGATCATCGACTGGTAGATCGGGAATCCGGGATTGGGGTAGATCACCTCATCGCCTTCTTCAACCAACGCAAGAATGGTGAAAAAGATGATGGGCTTACCGCCGGGGACAACGACCACTTCATCGGATGTCGCGTTCACCCGGCGCGTCTCACTCACGTATTGAGCGATGGTCTCGCGCAGCTGCGGCAAACCGGCCGAAGGCCCGTAGTGCGTAAAGCCTTTGTGCAGGGCGTCGGTTGCCGCCTCGATGATGTTGCCTGGGGTCTCGAAATCGGGTTCCCCGATCTCGAGATGGACGATGTCGCGGCCCTTTGCCTCCAGGGCTCGCGCCTTCACCAGTACTTCGAAAGCGGTCTCAGTGCCGAGACGCGCCATGCGCTTCGCGAGGCGAAGTTCGGGAGCCTTAGTCATGACGGCGAAATGACCAACAGGTTCAGCTTTCGAAAAGGAATGTCAAAGTGAGGACTGACCCTACTCCGAGTTTTAATGCAGCTCAAAAAAGAGTGCGGCAATGTAAACCACGAACGAAGCC